>CADBSN010000142.1 GCA_902797255.1 uncultured Bacteroidales bacterium
GACTTGAATGTGGAAAGGGCAATACGTCTTCATGACAAGTCGAAATATAAAGAACCCATCATCAGGCGCCACACGATGGACATTTCGGATGATGTGGCTGCTCGGCTGATACACCTATGGGATGTGGCTATCTGGACTGCCAAAGAACCTGTACCTAAATACCAGGATGGTCAGATTGTCAATGTTGAAATCTGTGATGGTACAGACTATGAGTTCGTAACCCAAAAGAAGCGGGCACGTTCTACTCTTGATGGAGGCATAGGACGAGCAAAGGTGTTCACGGACTTTGCTACAAAGTTGGAAGCGGCTGTGCGAAAGGGGGATCGTGCTCAAGTGACGAAACTGACAGAGAACGTCGATTCAATTACTCAACAGTTCCTTGTTTTGGACAGAATGACAGAGCAGGAGCGAAACGAGTATTTGGTAAATCTGGCGAGAGAGGTTTCTGAGAATGAAGCTCCGGAATGGCTACAGGGTAATGTCGTGCCCAAGGTGTCTTCTAAACATAAGTTTTTCACCTACATTAACCGCCCCTTTATCCAGCGAAATGTGGGGCGGGAATTTTATAGTGTCACCTTCTATTATGATGAAGCGACAAAGGCCGAACTCAAATATGACTATGCAACTTGTGTGAGGATATGGGCAGATAATGGAGAGGTGTATAGTATACAAATCGGAGAGGGGATGACCGCAGTATTTCTTGATCCATCATACGAACGAGTGAAAGCAGAGCGCTTTATGCCTGGTGGTAGTCCCTTGATGAGGTTCCGTCCTCTTTCTGACCCTTCGAAATAGATTCAGACGTCTTTTCGTCCTGTTTCACCCCTATTGCTTTCCTGGTTTCGTTGACATTTTCCTAATTTTGTCACCGCTTAAGGGCGAGGTTGTAGTTGTAATACTGTGTGTTGCCCGTGATGTCTTGTTTCACTTTCAAGAACGGAGGGAATTTCACGTCTTCGTGACACGCCATTCCTTTTGTCTCAAGAATCGTCAGGTTGGAAATAGGGGAGAGGTAGGTGTCGAGTTCGAAGAACTGTCCTTTCCAAATGAAACTTTTACGTCGTTTATGGATAGTCTGGCGATAGGGGTCTGCCTGCTGCAATAATGATTCGTAGAGGTTGTTGCTCACCTGACGTTCCGTCAGCAGTTCCTCTGTTGGTGAGAGGGTCTTACGGGTGGTGTGGATATTGACAGCTGTGCCGTTCCAACTGCGACGACGCAGACGCACTTCACATCCAGGATCAGCTACGAGATAGGTTTGAGTGATTTCGCTTTCTATACATTCAGGTACCTCTCCGATAACTTCCACGATATACTTACGTTCAGTCTCAATGAGTTGAGGCAGCTCCAACACTTTAGCTATCTCCTTGATGACCCGATTGAGTTTGCTCTCGAAGTCTACATTGTTGTTGATGACACGTAGATGTGGATGTCCTGTCCAAGCCTTGATGACTTTCTTGTCGAGTTCGCGTGCTACACGCAATCCTGCTTCGTCAGCCTGCTCCAATCGTTGGGCGTTGTTACTGGTGGTGTAGTATTGTTCCGCTCCGTCAGCTGCTGATACCAGATGAAGCACAGCATCGTAGCGATTACGTAATTCGTCTGTGTCGGTATTCAACTTGGAGGTGATGTCTTTCCACATCTCAGGTTTCATGTAGGCTGAGATGTCCATCACGCCACGGTCGCAGACGATGACACAAGGCTCTGTACATGTTTCTGCCATGAGAGTGAACTTGTCTTCCAAAGCCAATTGAATTTCTAACGTTGCTTTTTCTCCTTCGTAAAAGAAGTCTTTGTTTTGGGTTAGATAGTCCATACCGGCTTGTGTGAACATTGTCGGTACTTCCGGTATTGTAAATACTTTATACCCAAGGTTGGAGAAATGTTCGATGACCTTCACCAATGCAGTAGTTTTTCCTGCACACGGACCACCTGTTAGGACGATACGTTTGATTTCTTTCATGTGGATTTGAATGGTTATAATGAGTTATTAGATGCTGTCGTTCGTTGCTGCAACTACTGTTTCTTCTTGCTTCTCATCGATCTCAGTCTTCTCTGTCTTTTCAACATTCTGCTCAGCTTTTGGCTCCTCGCTCTTTTCTGCAGGCTTGTTCCATTGCTGGTTGATGAAACGTCTGTATTTGTTGCATGTTGAATTTGAGTAGGCGCTGAAGATGTTGTTTGCAAAGAGGATATCCGTAATCTTGTTCTCGTTGACGTATGCCACCATATCCTTGGTGAAATAGCGTCCATCGATGACGTGAATCTCCTCGAAAGAATAGAATAGATAGCCTGGCAGCATGTTGCCGAAGCTATCTTTCAAAATGATGAGACGGCGACCGTTCTTGGTGGATGTGCGTACCTGTGTAATCTTGGAGTCACCACCCATCATGGTGCAGTAAGCGCCTCCGTTTCCGTCCTTATACTTATAGAAGAACGGTCCTTGTACCGGTCTGCTTTCGCTTGTCACTTGATAACTTTTGTTGATGGTGTAGACGATATAGGTGGTGTTGTATTCCACATCCTTCGGAGTGTAGTATACGAAGTCCTCTGGTGCGTTCTTCACCGCTATATCCTTTGAGTAGCCGTACATACTACCCACATATCCGTGAACCACGTGTTGCTCGTAGTGTTTCAGGTCTTTAAACGGTACGCCAGCTATCTTCGCAAAGGTCTGTGCTGCATAGTAGCCTCCCAATGGGGACCAATGGTGGTCGGTACGAAGATAGATGTCCTCGTCCTTGTGATTCTTCAGGGTGAAGTAGATGTTGACGGGTTTCACGTTTGGGGCGAGGTGAGCAATCACATTACGAATGGTAGGCAACTGTGGCTTCGTGTGTTTCTTTACCTTCTCAGGACAATAATATGCAATAGAAGTGGGGATAACCATACAGTAGACATTCGTCTGAGGGAAGGTCTCCTTATAGTAATTTGCTACCTCAGCGTAGCCTGTGCATCCATTTGCTTCGCCTCCGTATGCCATCAGAGCTCTCACATTCTGGTCTTTCCCTACCACGATAATTCCTGCGTGTGCAATCTTCGCATTCTCCTCCATTGTGTTCTCATCTTCTTCGCTATTGTCATCTGCGCTGTCATCAGGCTTCTCGACTCTTGGCTCTTGCTTCTCGACTCTTGGCTCTTGGCTTTTAGCTGTTGGTTCAGGTGCGTGGAATTTGATATTATCCTCTGTAGGAGCAATACCGATGAGGTCTTTGATTTGCATACTGAGTGTCATCAATTCGTCGCGGAACGGTTCGCTGTCGCTGAACCATGATGACACCTGACTGGTGAAGGAACCGTCAGCAAGACTTTTCCACGAGAATTCTGGAAATGTTGCCAGTTCGCGCTTCTCCAACTGTGATATCTTGGTGCGTGGGAAGGTATCGAACACAACGATGAAAGCCACGAAGATGATGGCTACAATCGTCAGGTATATGATGGATGATTTCTGATGCTTCATTGCGTTAAGTAATTAAAATATGCATTCGATGTGGCAATATTGTGTGCATGAGATACATTGTTGGCAAACAAAATATCTGTCACTTGATGGTCTTTTGCATAGGTCACGATATTTTTGTTGAAGTAGCGACAGTCTACCACGTATATCTCTTCGAACGAGTGGAAGAGGTAGCCAGGGAGCGCATTTCCGAAACTGTCTTTGAGTATCAGCAGCCGTCGTCCGTTTTGGGTGGAGGTTTTGACCGTAGTTGTGTTCAGATCACCATGCATAAAAGTGAGATAGGCCTGATTGTTTCCATCTTCAAAGTTGTAGAAGAATCGGTTGTCGGTAGATGGGGTCTCTTTCACAATCGAGTTGTTCTTCCCAACCTGATAGCGGATGCTCTCTGTGTTGTATTCCACATCGCGTGGGATGTAATAAATGAAGTTCTCTGGTGCATTTTTTACTGCGATATCCCTTGAAAACTTATACATTGTGCCGACATAGTTGCGTATGGTGTCTGCATCGTAGGTTGAGAGGTCGGCAAACGGAACTCCTGCCATTTGAGCGAATTCCTTTGCTGCATAATAAGCACCTAATGGTGCCCAGTGATGATCGGTACGGGAATAGATAGGTTCGGTGGCGTGTGCCGATAGAACATCGAATAGGTTCACTTTCACTACATCGTCATGCAGATGTGTGAATATCGTGTCTACAGCTGCTCGCATATCAATCGTCCACTCCTTAGCAGCTTCAGGACAGTAGAAGGCTACAGCAATCGGAATAGGCATGCAGTAGATGTGTACACTATCGCCAAACACCTCTTTGTATCGGTTCGCAGCTTCGGCATACCTCACACCATTTTCTGCTTTCCCTCCAAAAGGATCCACAGCTCTGACATCTTTTCCTCGCCCGATGATGATGATACCTGATTTGGTTCGTCGAACAGGTTCATCCCCATAAGCGGCTGTAATGCCATAGAGGCTAATCAGCAATAGGGTTAGGAGTTTTATGATCATAGAATTCTTCATATCGGAGCTTAGAATCGGGTATAGATGAATGCGTTGTTTGTGGCACCAACCAGCAAGGCAGTACTCAAAATGAGTACAGCGGCAGAGAATGCAACCTGTGCAGTAACTGTTATTCCTTTACGCAGAGGTGCATTAGGCACACATTTCTCAAGCAACCATGAGAGGGCGTTGAATACGGGTAGACTGAGTATGATTGCCGCAATCCACAACCAAAAGTAGTCGAACAACGTAGTTTCTGTCAGTAGGTCGGTCCATTCTGCTGTATTGCCTACGAAGGCGTTGAAGAAGGTAATCATGCTACCGAAGTCGTCGAAGTAGAAGATGCCCCAGCCAATGATGACTAGCAACATGCTGTAGATGTGCAACACGATGTTGGGGATATACTTCTGTACTTTCAGCAGCGTGTATTTCTCTGCCATCACGATGATGCCGAAATAGACACCCCAGATGATGAAATTCCAACTGGCACCGTGCCACATACCTGTGAGGAACCACACCACTAATATGTTGAGTGCCTGATGTCTGCGGTTGCCACCCAATGGAATGTAGAGGTAATCGCGGAAGAAACTACCTAACGATATGTGCCATCTGCGCCAGAAATCTGTGATGGAGTTGCAGCAGTAGGGGTGGTTGAAGTTCTCGTTGAATTTGAACCCCAAACAACGACCCATACCGATGGCCATATCGGAGTAACCCGAGAAGTCGAAGTATATCTGCAACGTGAATGCGATGATGCCCATCCACGATCCACCAACAGAAAGACTGTCGAGGTTGTTCTTTAGGAACAGGTCGGAGATTTCCGACAGCTGATTGGCTAGTATCACCTTCTTACCCAATCCGATGAGGAAACGTTGTACTCCGTATGCGATGTCGCTTGAGGATGCGTGACGTTGATGAATATTGTCGGCAATGGTTCCGTAGCGTACTATAGGGCCTGCAATCAGTTGTGGGAACATCGATATGTAGAGCAGTAGGTCCACAAAACGATGCTGCACAGGTGATTCTTTGCGGTATACGTCAATCAGGTACGAGATGGATTGGAACGTGTAGAAACTGATACCGATAGGAAGGGCAATGTTGGGTGAATTGATAGGAATGCCTGCCTGACTCAGAATGTCTGTAAAAAAGTTGGCATACTTAAATACGCCCAGAACGGCGATATTTGCTATCAATCCTATCACTAATGCCGTCTTTCTGTGTTGCTCTTGCTTGTCAATCTGTAAGCCTATGATATAGTTGGCTAGCACACATAGTAGCATCAGGAATACATAAACAGGTTCTCCCCACGCATAAAAAATCAGCGAGAAGATGACCAGCGACATGTTGCGTGCCTGATGAGTTTTGCGTACATCTTTGTTCAACAAAGTCCTGTCAAAGATGCCTCCTAGCAGGTAGCACAAGGCAAATGCCGGTATGAATACAAATAAGAAAAATAAGTCAGAAAAAACCATCTTTTATTGTATAATCTCATATATTTTCTCTGTCACGTAGCTGCCAATCAACAAAGCACCTTCTGTGTTGGTGTGTACTCCGTCAGAGGTATAACGTTTCTCTTGTAGTTCCTCTTCGCTGTTGATACCTACCTCATCCAGACGGATGACAGGCATCTCCAGAAGTGCACCACATTGGTCAATCAACTCACCCGTCTTCGTTACCACCTCACGGCTCACTTTAGTGGTCTGCATCGGGGTGAGGAGCACAATTGTGGCATCTGGGCAGAACTCCCTCAGCATCTCATAATCGTAGCGGATCGCTTCAGCCATAGAAAGTAGTTCATTGGGCTGGTGGGTAGGGTATAGTTGGATGGTGTCTGCGCACACTTCTTCAGCTGTTTTCGAGAATGCTTGGGGACGTTTAGCTTCAAACCACATGTCGTTCGTACCAGCTAGAATCAAAATTAGATCGGGGGTGTGCTGAGTACTATCGTTGCAGGCATCACGCAGACGGTTCACTTGATTATATATCACATTGTCATCGCCCAGCAACGACGTGTATTCCTTTGTGTTGTATTTTGTCTGTTCCGTATGTGTCCAAGTAGCACCGCTACGTGCATAGCTGCGACATGATGCAGGCTCCATCTGTTCCTTCAATACTGTAATCCATCCTTTTGGGTTCGTGCAGCTGTCACCAGCCAGCCAAGTATTTGAGTCTCCCAACGCTACTACATGCAGTGGTGACTGACCCATTCCCTTGACAGCAATCATCAGCAATATCAACGACATACAAACTTTATACATCATTAGGCTAATAAACTATAAACATTAAACTATAAACTTTATCACCCTTCTTCCTTTACGTATTGAATTGCGCGATTGATATATTGGAGGAAAGGGTAGGCCGTTTTAAACAATGCGACGGTCTGGGTGGCTACATCGGGTGAGGTCATGAATTTGGTGTCGGGCTCATAACATACGCAATATACGCGTAGCTTCAAATACTCAGCATATGGGCTGTCGGCAGGAAAACCTGCAGGCACGCGTTTCAGGGCGCTACTCTCATCCAGCCAAAACTCTGGAGCCACTTTTGTCTTCAGTATCTCTTCGAAATCTCCGTTGCCGTAACAGATGTCCTCACGCAAGGTTTTTAACACTTTGGGGTCACACATGTAATCGCCTGCAGCCAGCATGTGTGCAGCAGGATAGCCTTCACCCCCTACGCCCAGATGAAAGTAATAGCCAGAGAATCCAGACTTCTTGCCTCCTGGACAGATATAGGCACCCATGTGGGTCTTGTACGGCCGTTTGTCGTTTGAGAAACGTACATCACGATAGATACGGTAGGTGCAGTCTTTCGCTGTGAGACCCGCTACAGATGGGTCAAACTGACTGATTCCCATGATAATCTGGTCGACTACTGCGTTGAATCGTGCCTGTGCCTCCACGTATCGGGCTTTGTTGGCATGAAACCATTCGCGATCGTTATGCCGACTCAAGTCCTTTAAATATGCGATAACCTCTTTCATCATTTCATGAATTTGCTGCAAAGATACAAATTATTTCGCTTTGCGCAAAATGCTACGCCTCGAAAAAATCAAATACATTTGTTCTTTGCTCGGCTTAAACGCA
>CADBSN010000143.1 GCA_902797255.1 uncultured Bacteroidales bacterium
GACAAGAAGAACTTAAACAATTAAAGAACAAAAATTGAAAGATATGAAAAGAATATTATTATTTTTGTCTATGCTACTCTGCCTCACAGCTGTCATGGCAATAAGTAGCAACGATGACAGAACCTGTAAGGGTGGAAATTGTAATCCACCTAAGCAGAATGACCCGGAAAACATTCCTGCTGGTGATCTCACCTCACAGGGGCAGCTTTCCTACGACCCAAACGAGGTTATAGGTCCAGAAGGCTATGACTCTGTGCGATGGGTAAGCATCAACGATGTGCTGAACTATACCATTCTGTTCGAGAACGATCCGGACTTCGCCACGGCGGCAGCACAGAAGGTGGACGTACGTTTCGATTTCGAGGATAAGGCATGGATGAAGGGTTTCGGTATCGGAGGATATAGCTTCTCTAACATGTCGTTTCCTGTTGCCAAACCCTCAAATGCCTATCAGCAGCGAATCGATCTAAAAGACTCTTTAGGATATTACGTTGATCTTATAGCCGGTCTTGATGTTGCCAAGCAACAAGGTTTTTGGACGTTCACTACCATTGACCCTGAAACGGGTTATGCCCCATGGAGTGCAGAGATGGGATTATTGCCCATCAATGATTCTACCCATGTGGGAGAGGGTGCCGTTACTTTCCAACTGAAACCATTCGAAGGTTTGCATACAGGCGATACTATCAGCATCCAGGCCAGCATCGTGTTCGACCAGAACGACACCATCCCCACCAACAGATGGACGAATAAGATTGATGCAGGAATGCCAGAAAGCAAACTGACCGCAGAGCAACATCCCACATTGCCATATGTTTTTAACTTGAAGTTTTCTGGTAAAGATGATGAAGGAGGTTCAGGCGTGAAGCACCTGCTACTTTATCTCTACAATCATAGCGGTATTTATGAAGAGATTGACACCGTGGCTGTAGATTCTGTGCTGGCATTTCCCGTAGAGGCGGGCAAACAGTATAAACTTTATTCCATCGCCGTTGATAATACTGGCAACCGCGAGCCAGATAAAGTGGAGCCGGACGTCATTCTGAACTTTAACCAAGCACCAACGGATATCGCCATCAGCGACTCTGTGTTTCAGGATGATCTGCCTGCAGGTGGCTTTATTGGCAGATTGACATCTGTTGATACGGAGGATAATATGACTTTCACCTATAAATTGGCTGAGGGCGACGGGGCCATCCATAACGACCTGTTCCAGATAGAGGATGACCAGCTACAGATCAAGAATTCTTTCAAGTGTGCAGAAGAAACTGAATATAAGATTAGAATAAGTACTACGGATGATGGCGGTATGACATTCAGCAAGGCATTTGTCCTAAATATGAAGAACGTCTTGGTAAAGCCAGATGTTGATACGCTTGACATTAATATATGCCAGGGGGATGTATTTGAGTTTAATGGCAAGGAGTACGACAAAGCGGGTATATTCACCACTACTAAGGAGAATGAGCATATGTGTGATAGTGTGTATGTTTTGAAGATAACAGTTAGTGAAAAACTTGACAGCCCGATTGTCTCCATAGAAGATGGAACAACATTGGTTTCATCAGCTGTTAAGAACAATCAGTGGTTCAGAGAAAATGGGACACCCATACCAGACGCTACAGATCAAAGGTTTGTGCCAACAGAAGATGGGGTATATTATGTGGCAGTATCTAACGGTTCATGTTTCTCTGATCCATCACAAAAGTTTAGGTATGTTGGAACCAGTAGCATCAATCTTTCCTATGATCTTCAGGAAGGATGGAACTGGATATCATCCAATTTGTCAACACCTATAATGCAAGATGCAAAAGAGTTTCTTTCTCCCATTTCTGACAATGTAGAAAGATTAGTAGGCTTTAATGATGAATTAACGAATGACCCTCAATATGGATTGGTTGGAAATCTGAAAAAACTGGAACCTCAGCAAGGTTACAAATTGAAGATGTCTCGTCTTTCAACTTTGGACAAGTCAGGCCCAACCTCAAAACCGGAAAATACAGAAATAAGGTTGCATAAGGGATGGAATTGGATAGGATATGTCCCAGTATTAAACCAGAGCCTTTCTGATGCTTTGTCATCTCTTGATGCTTCGGAAAACGCTATCATCAAGTGCGAAGACGATTTTGCCACCTTTGTCAACGGACAGTGGACTGGTACTCTTGATGTTTTGGAACCAGGTAAAGGTTATATGTTCTACTCCGACAAAGAAACTTCTTTCACCTATCCAGTAAAGAGAGTATTTGTGGTAACAGAATCCCGAATGAAACAACGTGCCATCGTTGCTATGACCAGAGCTGCATCAGGTTGGCGTTATAACGAATACAAGTATCCTGATAATACTACTCTTATTGCCAAATTATTTGTTGATGGATCACAATCTGTGGAAGGAACATATACTGTAGGTGCATTTTATGGAAATGAATGTAGAGGCATTGGAAAATATGTTGATGGCCTGCTGTTCATAACAGTTCATGGTCATTTGTTGGAAAGACAGGAAATAACATTCAAGGCGATAAGCAATGCTACAAATGAATTATATGGAATCAGCGAGACGATAGTATTTGAAGGACAAAACCTGGGTACTATAGCCAAGCCATTCGAGCTACATGCAAGAGCTGGAACGACCGCTATAGAAGACACAGAGGTGAAGTTTAATATTTATCCTAGGCCTTTGAGGAACGTAATGTATATCAATGGGCCACGGGAGAAGATAAGTTCTGTTTCTATTATGACAACCGCTGGGCTAAAAGTAATTAGCGCTCAGGGACGAGACTTAGATGGTATCGATGTCAGTTCTCTTCAGACAGGTATGTATGTTGTGGCAATTGTGAAGCATGACGGTACCGTATATTACGAAAAGGTATTAAAAGATTAAAAGAAATAGCGATTATGAGAAATCTGTTGAAGAATATAAGCATCTTAGTGCTAACTGTTATTTGTCCATATCAGTTGTTTGCACAAAACACATCGTCACACTGGACGTGTGATGATCATACCTTTCAGTATGAAATGGCTGTATATTTCAGAATTATTATTGATGGTGAAACGATTTCTGATTATGGGAACTACGAAATTGCAGCATTTTGTGGAACAGAATGTAGGGGAGTCTCGGAGGTTGTTGCCTTGGGTGATACCAGCATAGGATATATTCGTATTAGAAGCAATCAGATAAAAGATGAGACTATCTCATTTAAAGCTTTTGATAAGACAAATAGCAAAGAATTTGAAACAGATGAAAGCATATCATTCAAATCTGAGGAATTGTTAGGTATGCCGAGTACACCAAAAGAGTTGCATATAACAGCAACCCCAATTACTATAACCGCTCAGAATGTAGAAAGAGTGTATGGTGACAAGAACCCGGAACTCAAATATACAGTAGAAGGAGTTGCCTTGTCAGGAACACCGTTACTGAGCTGTGAAGCAACTGAGACATCGTCAGTTGGAACATATCCAGTTGTGGCTACCATTGGCACAATCACCAATAAAAATGTAACTCTCGTCAATGGTATGCTGACTATTGCCCGTGCCCAGCTCACGATAAGTGTCGGAGAATATACAAGAGAGCAAGGTGAAGACAATCCGAATTTCACAATTACATATAATGGATTTAAGAATGGTGAGAACCAAAGTGTTTTGACAACCCAACCTACTGCATATTGTAATGCGACAAAAGACAGCGCGCCTGGTGAATATGCTATTACTTTAAGTGGTGCAAGTGCTACCAATTATGAGATATCATATAATATCGGAAAACTAATTGTAAAGGGGAATAATCCCCAGCCATCGCTTTTTAAGGATGAAGATGGTGAAATCGTTAAAGGATATCTCGTAACCGAAAATGGTGGAGGCTCAAATGCAGTTATTACTGAAATATCAGAGGGTATGCTTAACGGGGAAACTCCTATCCCCTCAGAAGTTGTAGGAGAGGATGGTGCCGTATATAAGGTAAATGTAATCGTAGCCGAAGCTTTTGAAAATCTATCTGACGAGACGATTATAATCTTGCCAACGGGTATGCGCACAGATAAGCCTGTTGTTAATGTGATTAATGGAGATGGCACATGTGAAACATTGGACTTGACTAATGTGGAGAATTTTGAAGTTCCCCAACAACTTACCATCGCAAAGGTTATATATAAACATGATATTTCATCAGGTACTTCTACGATATGTCTTCCTTACGATATCGATGTCCCAACTGGTGGTGTACTATTTTATACGCTAAATAGTGGTATTGGTGGGAATGCGGGCTTTAAAAAGTACACTGAGGCTAAACTGAAAGCTTATATGCCATATGTAATGAAGACAGCTATTATCATGGCCCGTGGTGGTACAAGAGCTGGGGATGATGGAGGACTCACAATTGATTTTAGTTCAAATAATGTTGTTATTAACCCGATTACAGAGGATCAGTATGTGGAAAAAGACGATCTGGAGATGTTTGGTACAGTACATGGTCTTACAAATAAGCAGGGTATAGAAAAACAAGCCCTTATTTTACATAGTGATGGCACTTGGAAGATGTCGGCCTCTCAAACATCAAGTGATTCAGAGAAACAATATATACCACCATTCCGTGCTTATATGGTAAAAAAGAATGGCATATATGAAAATATTGGATCCGTATTCGATGATCCAACATCCATTCGGAATATTGTAATCTCTAAAGATGAGATATGGTATAATATAAACGGCATAAAGTTGAACGGGAAACCTTCAAAACCAGGTCTCTACATAAAAAACGGAGAAAAGGTTATCTATTAGGTATGGAAAAATAATGAGATATTGAAGGCAATAAACCTATTTCAAGATCTTTTTGCCATTGATGATATAGACGCCTCGTGGTAGATCATTAAGTGAAGTTGCTTTCGATTTCACCTTTAGGCCATAGAGGCTATACACATCGAAGGGCTCTTCATTAGCCTCCATGTGGTAAATATTTGTAGAGGTCTTGATAGGCAGGATGTTCTTAAACTCCTTCCAAACAGGAGCTGCCTTATATTTATCTACACTGCCCTCAGGCACATATAGGATACAGGCCTCCTTATCCACGCCTTCGAATATCGATTCTCCTCCGGCTCTTGTCTGTGTCCTCGTATTGGCTGTTGACAGGTTGATGGGTGTCTCATTGTAAGTCGTAATCGATTTCAGCCCCGTACATCCTGCAAAGGCATTCGAGCCAATAGTAACGATACGGGCAGAGATGGTTACTTCCATTAATGCTGTGTTGTTCTGAAAGGTATTTGCAGCAATCCCCGTCACC
>CADBSN010000144.1 GCA_902797255.1 uncultured Bacteroidales bacterium
CTTCCTGACTGCCAGCAGCAAGAAGGGTAACAGCCTCATCGAAGAGATGAACCGCAAGATTCAGAAGTTGAAAGACGATATGCAGTTGGTTAAGGAGAAGATCAAGGCTATCGATGCCGAGAACAACGCATAAGCAGATATCTCTGATATTACAAACAAGAATCCCAGCCATTTCACAATGACTGGGATCTTTCTATTTATAATAGTATAATCAGTAGTTAATTTACACGGGAATAGCTATAATAAAACGGGCACCAGAAGTATAGCTCTCGTCGAGCATCAAATCACCACCCATCATCTTAGCAAACTGCTTAGAGACGAAAAGCCCTAATCCAAGACCTTCAGAGAAGCTATTTGCCTTGATAAACTGATTGAATATCTGACTGCGATGAGCAGCAGGAACGCCAGGGCCGTTATCTTCAACAATGAAATGCACGAATCCATCCACCTTCTGTACACGTAGAATAATCAATGCCTCGTCCTCATGACCAGGAATAACGCTATACTTCTTGGCATTATAAAGTAGCTCATTGAGAGCCTTCAGGAAATAATCCTTATGGACATTGACAAACAAATCATCAGGCACCTCTGTCTTTACCTGCAGTGTCACATCAGGTTTTGATACACGCTGATTGTAGATATTGACAGCCTCACAGACAAGACCATTACAAGACACATAATCTTCACAATCCACTACCTTACCAACATCTAATGAAGACGCTGCTGTGAGCATATGTACCATACGAGAAATGGAGGTTGCATTATGTTTCATCGTCTCCGTAATAGTCACCATCTCCTCATGCGGTATCACTGTATAGTCATCACGTAGCACCTGCACAAATCCCATGATGATATTCAGCGGCGTACGTATCTGATGAAGGATATTCTGCAAGAAAGCTACTTGACGCTGAGCAGCCTCTTCCGCCTGCTGATTAGCATTTGCCAATTCTGTGTTCCGGTGTTCGGTCTCTACATTCACTCGCTCCAAATGGCTGATATGCTTTGCCAATGACTGCTGCATGGCAGAGAAACTATTCTGCAAACGTCCGATAACATCCACGCGCCTACTATTAGGCATGGACACATCAAAATGACCATCTGCAATATGATGGGTTTGAGAAGCTAAACGATTCAACGGATTAATAAACGAATTCACGATGGCACGCAAGAAATACATCAGAAGCAATAAACCTATGACAAGCAAAGGTATAAGGACATACAACAATTTGTTGTATCGAGAGAACATGTCGCTCTCAGAACAAATCAGGGCTATGCTCCAAGGGGTATGTGCCAAGGGTTTATAGAACACCAAACAATCGTCGCCATCAACATTAACCTCCATGAAGCCCGTGTTTCCTGCCACCATCTCATGACCTAAGGCAATGATATCCGACTGTGTCAGAGGATCCAAATCATCGAATATGGTCTTTTTTGCCAACTTCGTCGTATCCGTATGTACAAAGTAGTGTCCCTCCTGTCCTAACATCATGCAATACGAATGCTCATAGGGAACCTCTTCAGAAATAGCCATTGACAGACGCTTCAAGGAAAGGTCAGTAGACATAATACCAATGGTATTACCTTGATGATCCTTTATAGGCACACTATATGAGGAAATCCATAAGGATGTAGAGGAAGTACCCCCATTATTATCATCATAAGGGTCTGTCCAGACGGGCTCATCTGCCTCGTAAACTTTCTTATACCACACCTTATTATAATAATCATAAGGCTTCTCACGTACTGTAATCACGCTATCACCCTTGCGATAGGAAAAAGCAGAGAAATAGTGTCCATCCTGAGAGAAGAAGTCGGGCTCCATCGTAATAGAGCAACTACTAACACCTGGATTGAGTTGCACCACACGTTGAGTATAGGCCAACAAGGAATCAGGCACCAGATTGTCTTCAACTTGCCACGTCATATTACTGGTCACCGTCTGTATTTCATTCAGGAAACCTCCTACGCGCAAAGAAGTATTTGTTAGCATGCAATCAGCTCGCTCAATGGCTTCCTGACGTACCATCTCTCTTGACCATTTGAACAGAAGACCAAGTGATACGACGAAGACCACTACGACAAAAGGGATAATGCCGATACCTAATCTCGCAGCCAGTGAATTATGTACTTTTCGTATAGGAATTGTCATCTGGATTCAGTTTGATTATTCAAAGAAACTTCAATGGTTTTATCAAGCAATTGAGTGACTGAGTGGGTATGTTCAGCCATTTCATTGACCATTTCAACCACCTCTTCATGATTTAAGTGGCTATGTTCCTTAGATATAGTATCTACCAATGTATTGATTCTGGTCACAGGTTGTACCATCTGCCCAGTCATATTATGTACAAAAACGGATTTCAACCTATCGGCTTCACGTACTTTCTCGCGAGCAACACGCAAAGCATCATTCTGATGGTCAAGAACAGTTTTTCGCTGTTCTATAGTAGCCAGATAACGACCTAAAGAACGTTGCATGGCACGGAAACTTTTCTGTAAAGCACCTACCTCATCCTTGCGGTAACTATCAGCAATTGGTTTATCAAAATAGCCTGCAGCCAAACGCTGAGCAGAGAGGTCTAAAAGTCGAAGCGGACGCAACTGAAGATGGATATAATGCCAACAGAATACTAGCAAGACAAACAGTCCGCCTACCATAATAAATATCATACGTTTCAGCAAACGGTCGTATGTATAAAAGACATCCGACTTTAAGCTGACAATATTGGCAGTCCATCCTGTGTTTCTATAAGGTTTATAGAATACATAACAAGGAGTACCGTATAATGTCAAAGACATATAGCCAGCATTACCTTTTAACATCACATCACTCAACTGCTGCAAGCTTTCATCAGGGTACTCATCCAATTGTTCATAGATGGTACGCGCCTGCAAATAGGTTGAATCAGGATGGATGATAAACGTACCTTTCTGATTCATCAAAGAACAGTATGTACGTGGGAATGGACGCGCCTCTTCGATGGTATGTGACAGCCATTCCAAAGAGATTGCAGAAACAAATACACCTATAACTCGTCCGTTATTTCGTATAGGGATACTATAACCCATAATAGGGTATCCTCCACGTAAGTTTTCAATAGTAGGATCACTCCAACTGGCTTCCCCTGTAGAATATGGTATAGAATACCACTCCTGCTCTGTATAAGGACGATTCCCAAAATGATCGGACATAGAGATGGAATCGGTGCCACGATAAGAACAAAACAACGTCTGGCAGTCCTTATCGATGCAAAACGAAGGATCCAATGCAATAGCACATCCAACAATACAAGGATTGCTATCCAACAATTTACGGGTGAGATATTGCAAGGTGACAGGTTCATTAACATGATGTTCCACATTCCAATGCATGTTAACGGAAGCCTTTTCCACAACACGTAAGCGATTATCTATTCGCTGTATCATGCCATCCAAAGCTGCTTCTGACTTTGCTAATGCCTCTTTCTTCACTGCAGAACGGGCATAATAGAACATAACCAAGAGAGCCGCCATAAAAAATATGGCTACGAATCCCACAACACACAGACTTAGTCTCGCTGACAGGGACTTGCGTATAGCTAAGAGTAGGTCCTTCATAAACTGAGTGCAAAGATAACCATATTTTTCAAAAAGAGCGTTGTATCTACACACATTCTTTTCTGAAAAAAAGTTATCCTTGCACCCCTCGTCGACTATTCCAAGTGCTTTATCGAATAACGACCTTTCTACCGTTTCTAATATACATTCCCTTGATAGGATGTTCTACTATCTGACCATTCAGATTGTAATACTTATTATCATTGATTTGGTCATACTTAGCAATATTAACAGTCGTGATTTCAGACTTCGGAACCAAATACATGCCTTTTACCGTGAGTTGACCACCACTATTAACCTTAATGGTATTCATATGAACAAAACCGTCAATGCGTTTGTTGCCTTTGTTGTCATCCATTGCTGCTATCTGCTCCAGTGGAATAGATACCACGCCATATTCTGAATCCCAATAGGGGCTTCCTTCATTCAAATCCGTAATAAACTGCTTATAAGAACCATGATCCACAAGACGGTTGGCAATGATACGCAGTCCACTACCCGACCCTCTGACAATCAAACGATCATATTGGCTGATGTCTGCAAATTGATTATATGTCACCGAATTAGAACCAACGACAACATTTCCGCCACTCAGCGAACTTCCAAAATTCCAATCGGCATTCCATGATTGAGTAGGCTGTGCATCAGCCCCCGTACCATTCCACACATAGAACATATCTGGTGAAAGAGGTAGCCAATCTTCCGGAGCTTCGAAATCATCAACATTCACATAACGCAGGATATCGTCCAACACTTTGGCACTACGATTGGGAAAATACTCCGTCAACAACCGATTACGCTCTGGGATATAAAACTCATCAACAGTATATAGTTTACCAGCAGAACTGTAACGATGGACATCCCGGCGATAGTCGCCCCAACGGGCAGCCTCATCATAAAGAGCCTTATCAATGGTATAATAGAGACTATCCCAAACTTCAACAACAGAACTTTCTCCCAACAAGCCGTCGTCAGCCAACACCTCTTTCGCACGACGCACATACTTACGGGCAAACTTCTCATTTTGTAACAAGTAATTAAAGATACCGGTAGGATATTGCTTGCCATTATTAGTACTAAGTACGTTCTCCCACAGATTACCCAAAATCAGTTCGGAGTCCCAACATAAGAAACGGAAGCCTTCACTGACAGTGCTGTCATTATTATGTCGGCGGATGGCATACCAGTTATGGTGATCCCAGTCGGTATTACCAGCATACTGATTGATGAGCATATAATCGATAAAGTTATCAATATCAAGAAGAGAGTCGAGTTGTTGGTAATAGGTATCGTCAGCAGCACGGGTCACGACATTATTCATTTTCTCCCATGCATCGAGGGATCCTTCACTGGCCTCAATATGATTACCGCCATCCTCCTCTATCTTAACGACATCAATATCCTCTTTCTTACCACCAAGATGATCCTTACCAAACTGGTCATCCACACGTTCGGCAATATTATAGAGTCCCCAATACATTCCATTGATAAACAAATGAACATAAAGGGCATTCACACTGGTGTGGCCCATTTTCCTTTGAATGCGGCGCGCCCATACATCACGTGTGTACTGGGCTCGCTGACGATTATCCTCGCCCCAGTGTTGCCAGGCATTACCAAAATGACAACGCAACACGAGCTGGTCGAACTTAGCAGGCTCGTCCTC
>CADBSN010000145.1 GCA_902797255.1 uncultured Bacteroidales bacterium
AATTGGATGAGTTATCCTTTCTAAAATATTGTTTTTATATCCATCCATATTTGACTTATTTTCTTTAACCTTAAGGCATTATAATACCTACTGACAAGACAACTGAGCGCAACGAGATTATTATCTTCATAGCAACTTCATTAAGTGAGCAAACAAATTCATCCAAAGAGGCATAATACAAGTAGGCGTATAGCTCTGGGCTGCATGTTAAGCCATCTGCCCCATACGATGGCGAAGCATATCGTCCTCTATCAATTGACAAACCTTATCAGCAAAGGCTTTTGTATCACGATTTCTGATAATAAACCCATCCCTACCATCGGTGATGATGCCACATGGGCCGTCACCCTCAAAACAAACAACAGGTAACCCACAAGACATAGCCTCAGGAATCACCAATCCAAAGGGTTCCCAACGTGAAGTCAGTACTAGCATGGAACTCTCTAGATATTTTGAAAAGATATCCTCTATTGGTGGAAAGACACTTATACCCTCAACATCCTGACACATTTGTTTATATTCACCATCTCCATAGACATGAAGTTGCCAATCTGGATGACGCAAATAAACAATACGCCACATTGCAATCAGTTCAGGAATACCTTTCTGTTCAGCTAGACGACCTACAAAGATTATCCGTTTCTGTTCCAGTGAGCTCATCCTACCTGTAGGGTTCAAGTGGACGACATTCGGTATTACCTGCACCTGAGAATAATTCGCACGCCATTTACACGCATCACTTTCCGACAGGCAAACGATAGCATCAGCCTGTTTCAATGCGCGATAGCGACACCATATATCCCAACGATGTAACCAATTCATAACAGAGTAGTCTATCAGATGGTCATATCCCCCATGTGACTCTACGACTAAGGGAGTGTTGCCTTTCAGCCGACAAAGCAACGATAACTTGCCATTAGTAGTTGCAACTAAAACATTGGGCATGATTTCCTGCAAAGTTCGCTTGAGACGTTGAGACAACAACCGATTAAGTTTCCAACCCTCAAATAGCTTACGTAAACCCCTATAACGATATTGAGTGAAGGTACGCACATTCAAGTCAATACGCCGCACACGCTCATCCAAAGGAAAGGATACCTCATGGGCTCCCTGATCATAAGTTAGCAAAACAACCTCATACTCCTTATCTTGAGCCAAATGGTTCATCTTTTCCACCAGTATACGTTCCACACCGCCCTTAGTGGTTATCGCCGGATATATATAGACTATCATCATGGACGATGCTGTTTCATCAACGTATTGAACAATTCGTCCCATTGGTGCATGACAGCATCACGGGAAAAGCGCTGAATATTCTGACGAGCTGTAGCACCAAATTGTTTTCTTAAAGGTACATCCTCTATTAATCGGCAAACAGCATCTGCGAGGGCTTGCGAATTAAGATATTCAACCAATAGGCCATCCTCACCATTGCGGATAATATTACGAGGGCCATACGGACAATCAAATGACACACATGGAACACCACAAGCCATTGCTTCTAATAGCACCATGGGGAAAGCCTCATAACGAGAACTCATCACAAAAATGGAACTCTCTAGATACTTTTCCATAATATTGTCAACAGGTTCGTGCAATATCATGCACCCCGAAAGATGCCGTTCTTGTATCCAACGGATGACATCATCATGCAATTCACCCGATCCATAGACATTCAACGTCCAGTCCGGATAACGCTCATGCACACTTTGCCAAGCCTCAACCATATACTCATAACCTTTGGCGTCGTTATAGCGAGCAACCATGAGAACCTGCTTATTTTCCAAGGTACTACACCCCTCAGGAAATTGCGGAACGGCATTGGGAATCACAAAAGTATGCTTGGCTTCTGTCCAACTGTCAGCATCTTGTTGTGTCAACAGCACCATAGCATCCAATCGCGAGACCTTCCTGCTAACATGCCAACGCATAAGTCGTGCCACGATAGAACGCAGTCCTCCCTTTCGTTCCATGACGTTCAAGCTACGCACATTGGCTTTCACACTATGTGCCTCGCCTATCTTCACGCTACCATCATGGATATCGGCAATAAAATCAATACTACGTCCCATTGCAGTTATCACAATATCTGGACGTATTGTCATTAACGTTGTTTTCAGCCGTTTCTTGTATTGGCGCAACATTTCCCAATAAGTCAGCAACCTCCGTAGCCCATGCTGAGAATACTGGCGATTGAAATCAATGCCCATATCAACATGTTTCACCCTGTCATCAAGCGGGAATGACAGTTCACGGCCCATCTGGGCTTCAGTCACGACTGTCACGTCATATCCATGACAGGCAAAGTAGTTCGCCTTTTCGACGATCACCTTGTCAGCTCCACCCTTGATGGTGATTTCCGGATAGATATATAGGATATGCATAGATTAGTTCAAATTAGTTTTTTATATTTCCCAGCGCAAAAGACTAGCATCACAGAGAGGAATGATGGCAGAACACCTAACATATAGAATACAAGGTTATGAATACGCAGAGTTTTCATCTTCAATATCTCTGAGAGAGTCATTGGATGACGCATAATACTCTTCATTTCCGCTAATGTGAACGGACTATCCAACTTCTTCTTGTTTTTAAGAATATTACATAACACATAAAAATCCGTCATCATTACAATATTGCAGCGTTGAGGTTGGAAAATCCTATCCTTTGTCTTTGTACAACAGCCTTTTATCCATTCCACTGTCGCTATGTTTTGTTGGATTTCTTTCTTTCTGATTGTAGCACGTTGCTGATAGTTGCTCAAAGAATTATATCGGCACATGTAATGATAGGTAATGTTGGGGAGAAGAACTGCATGACGACAATAAGTTACGAGTTCAAACATAAAAGCCATATCCTCCCAATAGTTTGCCTTTATAAATCGTAAATTGGCACTCCTTAAGAAAGTGACACTGATAAGAAAGTTACATGATGACGCTTGAAAACAGCCATACGTTCGATAGGCATATCCTGCCAGTTGGTCTTCACCATTCAATTCGACAAACGGATATTGGTATGATTCTATAACCTTATTATTGTTATAAGTTTCTATTTTATCATACGAGCCAAAGACAATATCAGCATTAGTCCGTCTTTGGTGTTCAACCAACAGTTCAATAGTACATGGTTCTATCGAATCATCGCTATCCATAAAAAAGAGGAAACTTCCCTTAGCCTCGTCAATAATACGGTTGCGAGCAGCACCAACACCTCCATTCTTCGGCTGTTTTACAATTCGTATATCCTTACCTCGTGGATGTTGTAATTGATATTCCTTAACAATGCTTATAGATGAGTCAGTCCCACAATCATCACAGATGAGAAATTCAATGTTGGGGAATGTCTGTTCCAACGCTGAATCAAGCGTCTGCCGAATATACTTTTCGACATTATATACTGGTATTCCTATTGTTACTTCGTATGCCATATTCAAAAAATTGCATCTATTACATTATGCATCTGGATTTTCCACGTCAAGTGCTCAACGGTCTTACGTATCTCTTCGGGCTTCATACTAAAGTGGTCCATGAAGTCGATAATCTGTTGGATGTCGATGGGCGATTCGTCAGCAGGAGCCTTTAGTACGTAGGACTGCTGGTCGAAGTCGCTGTCTTGCTCGCTATAGATGAAAGGAATGCCACGAGTGGCATATTCCCTGTTCTTCAGGGTCTTGATGACGGAGATACCACTACGGTGGCGCGCCAACGAGCCAATGGCAAACTGACATTGGTTGAACACAGCATCTAACTCGCTGCCAAAGAGTGTTCCGTGAAAAATAATCCTGTCTGCGATGTTGTACTTGTCAATGAGTGTCTGGAAACCGGGAGCCTGCGGAAGGTCGTGCATATAGGCTGGATGCACTCCACCTACAATGTGGAAAAAGACATCATGCTTTCCACCTAATTTGTAGTATTCGCCAATGCCTGCTACCAGACGGTCGAAACCATGCCAGAAATGCACCTCTGCCACGCCAATAAGGTGAAGTGCTGATGATTGATGACTAATAGCAGATGGCTGATGTAAAGGAATACTGTCAAAATCGACGCCATTGCTGATACGGATGGTACGCTGACCGAAGATTTCCTCTGCATCAGAAAAAGTCACCACAGCCTCCTGCTGACGGTATAGTTTGCTGCGGTAATGCCTGTCCATCCACAGGTTGAGTTTCATATTCCAATCACTATTATCAGAGAATTCCTGATCGTAAGGATAGGTAGGAATCTCTGTCACCGCCTTGATGCCAGCACGTTTCAGTTGGCGGAAGAAACGCACAAGAATGGGGTTAGCATTCATGAAACAGCGGGCATAAACTAACTCTATTTTTTCATTCATGCAATAATCATATATGCAATTATAGTCTATTCGCTGACGTAAGCCTGCCAATTTTCCTTTCCCATAGTCTTTGATAATATGGTCATCAACAAATCGGCACCAATGACCATTCGAATCTTGATCATAGTAGCATAAATGAACCTCATGCCCATTTTCACGCAGTCCTTTTACCTGATAGTGTATCTTCTTTGAGATGCCACTATGCTC
>CADBSN010000146.1 GCA_902797255.1 uncultured Bacteroidales bacterium
ACATAACAAAGCCCTGGCTTGAGAAAGTCGGGGCTTTGCGATAAAAAACAAGAGGATGTGCCTATTTTGACACACCCTCTTGATTTATACAATATAATTGAGAGCTTCGGGAATCAGTTCCACTCGCATGGGTGTGAGATTCTTGGCATCAAGAATACATCCATCAAGCGACACCTTAGCCTTTCCAGCATCCATAACCTCTACTTTCTGTACTCGATAAGGATGTACGTTTTTATAATTAAGGAACTTACCTTTGCCGAGCAGCCAGAACCCTTCTAGCAGTTGCCACCATTTCGGACGGGTGACGACTGAGACGTCAAGCATGAAATTATAGGGAACACTATTGGGTGTCTGTCCATAGCC
This sequence comes from uncultured Bacteroidales bacterium, assembly GCA_902797255.1. Classification (GTDB taxonomy): domain Bacteria; phylum Bacteroidota; class Bacteroidia; order Bacteroidales; family Bacteroidaceae; genus Colivivens. The sequence goes on from CADBSN010000146.1 coordinate 364, forward strand.
AAGACTGTTTCCGATGCAGATGGACATCACTTCACGATGTATCTCTTCTGTGTCGGCCTTAATCCAAACATTGAACGATTTACGCTCAAACACATTCGCAATAGCAACAGGAATAATTGATAAACGTCTTGAACCCATGAGTCGGGTGGCCTTGCTAGTGATATCAATGAGTCGCGCTCCCAGGCCGATATTGACACAATTAATAAAATAGCGCTTCACGGGCACGTTATCCTCATCTGTATAGACACAGAAACCGACATCTATGACACGTGTACGTCGTTCAATGATGCGGTCGACAGTCTTCTTATAATCGTCAACTCCTACTCCCCAGAAGCGAGCAAAGTCGTTACCGATGCCATTGGGAATCAGTCCCAGCGCAAAGTCTTCAGGCAGTTGTTCGGATTTGAAAATACCATTCAGCGCCTCGTTGAGTGCAGAGTCGTTGCCAACAACCACGATAGTGTGGTAATTGTTGTCGCACAACATCTTTGCCAGACGTTCGACTGATCCGTAACCCTCTGACTGTACGAAGTCGTACTGCACGGCTCGTTTCTCCATGTAGTGGCGGATAGCCTCCCATCGCTTAGGCGACTGAGCCAATCCAACATGTGAACCATATATGATGCCCCATCTATTTTTGTCCATTGTAGTAGAATATAGGTGAACCGTTAATGTGTGAAATAAAACACGCCCATACCAACAAACCATGCAAGGAGTACTCGCCAGAAGATATTACGGACGTACCAACTGAAACTGATCTTAGAAACTTCGGCCACAGCATGTCCTGCCAGTGTTCCGACATAGAGCAACGAACCGCCAAGTGCAGAACAGAAAGAAAGCAGTTGCCAATAAGTGCCGTTCTGTACGAATTCAGATGCCGTAGAAGGCACATCCTGTTCGAACAGATGCAGACCTACCATCACGAACGGTATATTATCAATCAAACTGGAGATGATTCCAATCACTCCACCATAAACATATACATTATGGAGATGGGTGGTCATGAGGTCGCTGACGAACTTCAACGCACCACATTCGACCAATGCTCCCACCATCAGCGAAATACCAAGGAAATAGAGAATAAGCCGCATTCCAATGAATTCGGTGTTGCGGATGTACTTATGCTGGATGAACAAGCGATTACCATTACGCTTGAATGTAAATGCACTTTCTAACAGCCAAATCAATGCCAACACACACAATGCGCCAAGGAACGGTGGTAACTTTGTTATGTTGTGGAATGTAGGGATTGACCACAAGCCTGCAATACCAATAATCAGCAGCAAGAGTTTCTGCCAAGGATGCAGCAAGGAGTCATCACCATCGTAGCGGTTGATAAACGAAGCCACTTCAACACGACCTACCAACATGCGCGAGATGAGCAGGTTGAACACACAAAGGCTGGCCAATACAGGCAGGATGAGTCCACCTGCATAAGCAGAAGGTGTAACAACACCATGCACCCAAAGCATCAAGGAGGTCATGTCACCAATCACAGTAAATGAGCCCCCAAGAATGGCAGAAATGAGGATGACACACGAATAAATGATTTTCTGCTGACGTGAATTGACAATCTGGTCCATGATGGTCATCATCAGCACCACAGTTGTCAAGTTGTCCACATTGGCCGAGATAACGAACGTGAGCAATGACAGCTCCCAAAGGAAGAGACGACTACTATGGGTACGCAACCAACGGATGAGTGAATCGAACACGCCATTGTTGTTCATGATTTCTACAATGGTATTCGTCGCTATCAGAAACAAAATGACCTGACACGCCTCGTTGATGTACTTTACGATGACATTCGTAGCTATATAATCATCAGCCTGCCCTATCAACTGATAGTCGGGATAGCCCATCAAATTTAAGAAATCTGACCCATGAAGCATATATACAACCCACGCACTGACTCCGCAGAACATGGCGACAGCAGCACGGTTGATGTGGCTAATCTGTACAGAACTCATCACAATACAGCCCACGAGCACAATGGCAACAATAATGATAGTGGTAATGAGCATAGTAAAAATCCTATAGGTTGGAGCGGTAAACGGGGCTCGAACCCGCGACCTTCGGCTTGGGAAGCCAACGCTCTGCCAACTGAGCTATTACCGCGATTTCGGATGCAAAGATACAAAAATTTTTATTATTTAACCATTTACATTTTACTATTTTCTTCATTTTCTTATTTTTTTTGTAACTTTGCACCAATTATTCAATGAAAGGTTATGAAGAAACTACCGCAACGACTTCTTTTAGCTGTTACGATCATAGTTTGCTGGACTTTCTCGTCCGCCGCAAAAGACGTGTATCTCTTCTCATATTTCAGAGGTGAGCGCAGTGGTTTGCATTTAGCATACAGCTATGACGGTAAGACATGGACTGCCCTCAACGATAATCAGCCGTTGATGGTTCCAATGGTAGGAAAAGACCGCTTGATGCGCGACCCAAGTATCGTTCAAGGTCCTGACGGTACGTTCCACATGGTATGGACTTCAAGTTGGTATGACCAGATTATTGGTTATGCTTCGTCGAAAGACCTAATTCACTGGAGCGAACAGGTTACCATACCTGTCATGAAGGATGAGCCGACAGCGAAGAACAGTTGGGCACCCGAATTGTTCTACGACGAACCATCGAAGACGTTCTACATCTTCTGGGCGACAACCATCCCTGACCGCCACAGTTATGTGCCAACCAGTGAATCCGAGAAGCAATGGAACCACCGTATTTACTATACAACAACCAAGGACTTCAAAAAGTTCACGAAGACCCGTATGTTTTTCAACCCCTCTTTCAGTGCCATCGATGCTGCGATTGCCAAAGATCCTGTTACCAAAGAACTGATAATGGTGGTCAAGAACGAAAATTCAGCTCCAGCAGAGAAAAACATACGTGTAACACGAACCAAAGACATCAGGAAAGGATTTCCCATTGAGGTATCTGCCCCTATCACCGGCAATTACTGGGCAGAAGGTCCTGCGCCACTTTATGTAGGCGATACATTGTATGTATACTTTGACATGTATCGGAACGGACGCTATGGAACTGTACGTTCGACCGATCATGGACACACTTGGACGGACATCTCGGACGAAGTGAGTTTTCCAAAAGGCATCCGTCATGGGACAGCATTCAAAGTTGACGAAAGTTACCTAAACACCTTGCTGAAACATGATCAGAAACTCGGATCAGCCGTAAAATGGGATGCAAACAGCCTAATGATTGGAGGACTGAGAGTGATACCGGCAATGGGTGAAGTACACTACTCACGTATCCCAGCAGCAGAATGGGAACAGGAAGTACAACAGATGAAAGATGGCGGTATCACCATGATCGCCTGTTACGTATTTTGGAACCACATTGAAGAGATTGAGGGACAATACGACTGGAGTGGACAACGTGATTTGCGGACATTCTTGGAGATCTGCAAAAAGTTGCAACTACCCGTTATTCTACGTATAGGTCCATTTTGTCACGGAGAAGCACGTAATGGGGGCATACCCGACTGGGTGTTCACCAAAGAATGTAAGACACGTAGCGAAGACCAACTCTTCCTTTCGCTGACAGAGCGGTACTACCGTCAGATATTTACCCAAGTACAAGGATTGCAGTGGAAAGACGGAGGCCCCGTCATCGCTGCTCAATTCGACAACGAATACCGAGGCAAAGGCTCCTATCTCAAGGCACTGAAAAAGATAGCAACGAACATCGGGTTCGACCTACCCTTCTACACTCGAACAGGATGGCCCGAACTATCGACTCCTGTACCATTCGGTGAGATGATTCCACTTTATGGAGACTATGCAGACGGATTCTGGGACCGTAGCACCAAGGAAGGAGCTGGCGACTATTACAAGGCATTCAACTTCCGTGAAGGCCGTTCGTCGACTGCCATTGCCAGCGAACAACTGACATACAACACAAACGGCACTCAAGAGACAGTCAACCAATACCCCTACTTCACTTGCGAACTGGGTGGCGGCATGATGACTTCGTATCATCGTCGCGTCTATCTCTATCCAGAAGATGCCTATTCGATGGCCATTGTAAAACTAGGTAGCGGCAGTAACTTGCTTGGCTACTACATGTATCATGGTGGCACCAATCCAGAAGGGAAGTTGACTTATCTGAACGAAAACCAGAAGACCATCGCTACGAACTATAATGATTTGCCTGTGAAGACCTATGATTTTCAGGCTCCCCTCAACGAGTTCGGACAAAGGAACCCACACTACTATCTGCTGCGTAAATTGCATCTGTTTATCAACGACTACGCCACAGAACTGGCACCGATGCAGACAGTCTATCCCAACCCACAGAATATCCGACAAGGTGACGACACCTTCCTGCGATGGTCGTATCGTGAAAAAGATGGCTCTGCCTTCGTTTTCATCAATAACTACGAACGATTCCAAGACCTGAAAGCCAAGACAGGAGTGCAATTCGAGGTGTGTGGTGTGAAATTCCCACAAAGCCCCATCACCATTCCTGCAAAGACATCATGTATCTTCCCTGTTAACATTGACGGCATCAAATATGCAACCGCCCAGTTAATAGCGCGACGAGATGGAAAGATCTACATGGAACAAATCGAAGGTATACCAACAGAACTCGCCATTGATGGCAAGGTGTTGAAAAACTTGAAACCCAAGGGGGCCACACAACCTGTCTACAAAAATATTTACCTGCTTGACTCAAACACAGCTGAGAAGTTATTCCTCAACGAACCTCAAATCAGAAAGCCCGAACAAACGCTAAATTATAAAAAAATACGTGAAGCCGCTCCATCAAGAACCATTACCATTGGAATAAACAAGGTGGCAGAAGAACCTGTTGATGCTGATTTTGAGAAAGCCGCAGAATATACCATCGAACTACCAGCTGACCGTCAGGGACTGCTGTGCATACGCTACTATGGTGACTGTGCCCGTCTGTATGACGGCGACAAACTCCTAGACGACAATTTCTACAACGGAAGGGAGTTCCAATTTGGTCTATGGCGACTGCCAGACAACACCGATCGTCTCACGCTCCGCATCTTACCCATACAGAAAGAAATGCCTGTTTATTTTCCTCGTGAGGCAGGTGTGAGTGAACCTGGTGAAACTATCAAAGCGATTACAGTACAATACAAATGACATCATGATACTGAACCACATCACCATTCTCAACTATAAGAACATCAAGGAAGCCGAACTCGACTTCTCGCCCAACATCAACTGCTTTGTGGGCAGTAATGGTGAGGGCAAGACCAATGTGCTTGATGCCATCTATTTCCTGTCGTTCACGAAGAGTGCCACCAACGCCGTAGACTCTCAAAATGTGCGACACGGAGAGGAATTCTTCATGATCCAAGGATTGTACGACCTGAACGGCAACCCAGAAGAGGTGTCATGTGGACTGAAGCTACACCAGAAGAAACAATTCAAACGCAACAAGAAAGCTTACAAGAAACTAGCAGAGCATATCGGACTATTGCCGCTGATATTGGTATCTCCCAACGACCACGAGTTGATACTTGGAGGGAGCGATGAACGCAGACGATTTATGGACATCGTCATTTCACAATACAGCCCTACCTACATGAACCTGCTGATGCGGTACAATGCCGCTCTTCAGCAGCGTAACATCCTATTGAAACAGGAAGAGGAACCTGATGTAGAGATTCTGACTGCCTACGAGGAAGTGATGGCACAATGTGGTGAGCCAATTTACAGGCTCCGTAACGAATTCATTACGGAGTTTATCCCTGTATTCCAAAATTACTATTCACGCATCTCTGGCGATCATGAGCAAGTAGGTCTGACCTATATCAGTCATTGTCAACGTGGTCCGCTACTGGAGGTCATCCAACGCGACAGAGCGAAAGACAGAGCTGTAGGATATAGTCTGCATGGCATCCATAAAGACGATCTTACGATGACATTGGGCGATTACCCTATTAAACGAGAAGGTTCACAGGGGCAGAACAAAACCTACCTTATCAGTTTAAAGCTGGCACAGTTCAACTTTTTGAAACAGACAGGTAGCAAAACTACCCCCTTGCTGTTGCTCGATGACATTTTCGACAAACTCGATGCAAATCGTGTGGAACAAATCATCAATCTGGCATCCGACGAAGCTTTCGGACAAATCTTCATCACCGACACCAACCGCGAGAATCTCGACAGAATCCTTGAACGTTCGCAAGGCGATTACAAGATTTTCAAAGTCAAAGGAGGTGTCATCAGCGAATAAGAGACCATGGAACGTAGTAAAACAGAATCAATCACCAACCTGCTGAACGAATTCCTGCGTGAGCAAGGGTTGGAGACACCCCTCAACCAACATCGGCTCATCGAAATGTGGCCTGAAGTAATGGGGAAAGCCATCAACCAGCAAACCAGCAATTTGTTCATCAAAGGCCAAACGCTCCACGTGAAAATTAAGTCGGCAGCTTTGAAGAACGATTTGATAATGAATCGCGCGGCTCTGGTTAAAAGATTAAACGAAGCTGTAGGTGCTTACGTTATTACAGATATTAAAATCACATAAGAAGAAAAATGAACAATCAAGACAATCCCTTATACCAACGTGACATCCTAGAGTTCGTCACCGTAGCGGTACAGTACTGTGCCTATCTCGAAGACACCGAAGGAAGGAGCCGTGAAGAATTTGTAGACACGATGAGCAAACTGCTTCCCCTACTCTACCTGAAAGGTTCTCTGCTTCCTCAGTATGAGACCTACGCTGACAACATGCTATCAGACTATGTCACAGAGGAGAACTACGACATCGTCCGCAACAACATTGCCCACATCATGGCTGACAAAGACGACTACCTTGATGTGTTCGTCGACGATATGAAATACAGCGATGAGCCAATCCTCATGACTATCAGCGAGAATCTAGCTGACATCTACCAAGACATCAAGAACTTCGCTTATATATATAAACAAGGTGTGGAGGATGAGATGATGAGCGCATTGGAAATGTGTAACCAAAACTTCAAAAATGACTGGGGACAAAAACTCGTAAACGTACTTCGTGCCATCCACGAAGTGAAGTATTCTATTGCAGATATTGATGACTAAGACTATATACAATAAATACGACAAACAGCGAATTTCCACCCTACCCAAGGAAGAATTCCCTGGACGAATCTATACGATCACCACGGAGCGTGACGCAGAGAAGGCGGTGAATTACCTCATGACTCAATCCATCCTAGGATTCGACACAGAGACGCGTCCAGCATTCAAACGTCATGTGTCCCACCAAGTGGCTCTGTTGCAAGTTGCGACCCACGACACCTGTTTTCTGTTCCGTCTCAACCATATCGGGCTTTCTGGTGCTATCATACGCTTACTGGAGGACAAAACAATTACGAAGGTGGCACTATCGTGGAAGGATGACATTCATGGATTGAAACTGCGTGGTCAGTTCATGCCTGGCACATTCATCGATGTACAGGATGAGGTCTGTCGTATAGGGATAGAAGACTCCAGCCTGCAAAAAATCTATGCCAACCTGTTTGGCAAGATGATTAGCAAACGCCAGCAACTCAGCAACTGGGAAGCAGACTTCCTCTCTGATGCCCAGAAGGCATATGCTGCACTAGACGCATGGGCATGTATCCAAATACACAACGAACTCCAACGGCTCCAAAAAAGCCAGGATTACCATATTATCATTACGAAAAACGAAAACGAATCAGGAACACAGGCTGACCATACAGCCGCAAGCGAACAAGAACATGAAGAAAATCTATCTTAAACGAGGGAAAGAAGAGTCATTGCAACGGTTCCACCCATGGGTGTTCTCAGGAGCCATCAGCTATTTCGACCAAGAGCCAGAAGAGGGTGAGGTGGTAGAAGTATACTCCAACAATAAAGAGTTCATTGCCATAGGCCATTATCAGATTGGCTCTATCATGGTGCGCGTACTCTCATTCCAACAGGAACCTATCAATCAGGCATTCTATGAAAAACGGCTCACCACAGCGTTCAATGTACGATATTGTATCGGTGTAGTCGGCAATTCTAACAACAACACTTACCGTATGGTACACGGAGAGGGTGACAACCTACCAGGACTCATCATCGATATCTATGGAAAGACAGCAGTTATGCAGGCCCATTCGGTAGGAATGCACGAAGACCGTATGATCATCGCAGACGCGTTGAAAAAAGTGATGGGTGATGCGATAGAGAACATCTTCTACAAATCGGAAACAACACTCCCCTACAAGGCAGAATTGGGTCAGGAAAACGGATTCCTGCTCGGCGGCAGTACGGAAGATATTGCCATCGAGAACGGCCTAAAGTTCCATGTGGATTGGCTCAAAGGACAGAAGACAGGTTTCTTTGTCGACCAACGCGAAAATCGAAGTCTTCTGGAACACTATGCAAACGGTCGCAATGTGCTCAACATGTTCTGTTATACTGGAGGATTCTCGTTTTACGCTATGCGAGGAGGAGCGAAACTCGTTCATTCTGTCGACTCGTCACAAAAAGCAATCGATCTGACCAATGCAAATGTAGCACTCAATTTTCCCGATGATCCACGCCACAAAGCCTTTGCTGAAGATGCCTTTAAATATCTCGACAACATGTCGACTCCTTACGATCTCATCATTCTTGACCCACCTGCATTTGCAAAACACAAGGACGCACTGCGGAATGCCCTCAAGGGTTACTCACGTCTGAACCAGAAAGCGCTTGAGAAGATGCAACCAGGCGGTATTCTTTTCACATTCAGTTGTTCGCAGGTGGTAACGAAAGATAACTTCCGAACAGCCGTATTCACAGCTGCAGCACAAGCAAAACGCAGCGTCAGGATATTACATCAACTCCACCAACCTGCCGATCACCCCATTAATATCTTCCATCCAGAGGGTGAATATCTCAAAGGACTGGTACTTTATGTAGAATAAAGCCTAGAAATATATGTTTGATAACATAAACGGTGCATTTTCTAGCATTTTTTCTTTGCAGATTCTAAGAGAATGTTGTATCTTTGCACCGTGTTTTTCATGGTATTAGATTTATTTTAAGGTTAGTATGAGGTTGCCTATCGCGAGATAAGCAATCT
>CADBSN010000147.1 GCA_902797255.1 uncultured Bacteroidales bacterium
AGAAGAGCTGACTCAGTCGCTCATGCCTCTCTTTGCGCAGAAGGGTATGGAATGGATGTATGCAAACTGCTCTACTACCGCTCACCGTGGTGCCCTCGACTGGTTCCCTCGCTTCCACGATGCTATCAAGCCAGTTGTTGAGCAACTCTATGCAAGCGTGAAGTGTGGTAATGAGGCTCAGATCAGTATTGATGCCAACTCCAAGCCAGACTACCGCGTTGGTCTTGAGAAGGAACTCGCGGCTCTGCATGATTCAGAGATGTGGCGTACAGCAGAAGTAGTTCGTCAGCTTCGTCCTGAGAACAACTAATAAAATTAATCAGGAGCTTCGGTTGAAGCTCCTGATTTTATTTTAATTGATTTGCTATCGCCTTCATTCCTGCAATCGAGGGATGTCCTCCTTTCTTATCTATGTTACGGAGTTCAACAAGTTTCACACCATAGTGCTTGCAGATGGTGCGAACTGACTCGTTGACTTCTTCTTTTAATTCAGAGTTAAGGATGAAGATGATTTGGGTGTTAAGGTAACGGTTGGTCATATGGTGGAGCATGTAAGCCATAGCAGGACGGAAGGAGTAGAGGTCTTGCTTAGTCCACGCTTCATACTTATAGTCGCCAATGGGTGAGTTAGCCCATGCATCGTTAGTGCCGCCAAAGATATAGATGATGTCGGGTGCACCACCAAGGTTGTCCATGCGAGCTATGAAGGAGTTACGGGTGACATCTTCCTGACGATAGCCAGTATTGCAGATAGTAGAGCCGGAGAATGAGTTATTCTTCAGCAATCGCCATCCCTTTGCCTTGATGAGCTGATGCCACCAAGTCTGAGTGACACTCGTCACATCGGTCTGCGTGCGAGGTGTACCGTCAAAGTACCAAACGTAATTTGTATCGGGTTCGAGATAGCCTTGGAATGTACTGTAGGAGTCGCCAAGAATGGATACTGTCTTGATTTGTGCGCTAGCACTGAGGCATAGGGCCATTAGCACGATATTGATGATTACTCTTTTCATGATAGTGGAATGAGTTATGAATTATACATTATAGTTATGCGTCGTCTTCGTCAGGATCTTGATTCAGGTTGTTATTGATTGGTTCTGTATCAATGGTCTCAACGATGGATGTAGAAATGCCACCATTCTTATCAATGGCGATACCGACAGAGTAGCTGATGTCACTGGTCTCATCAGGATCACCTACAACAGCAATGAAATAGAAGCGGTCGTGCTTGTCCTGCTGCATATAGTTGAAATTAAATCCGGCAAGAACAGAGCGTTTGTAGTCGGCTGCAGGGATGAGCGACTGGAATGCTTCCTTTGTGAATGTATGCTCATACACCGTCTCCTGCCCACGGTTGATATAGAGTTTCACGGAGTTGTCGTAGTATTTGTACCCCTCAGCCGTAGTGACCACTGGTAACTGTGTGTTGTTGCTGAAGGCAAATTCGAAGGTATAGCGAATTCCATCTACCACCACCTCGCCATCGAGGTTGTATTCTGACATTTTATTCACAGTATTTTTCGATACCGTGCTGGAGGCTATTGTGTCCTGAATGGAGGGTGCAGTCTTGTTGCCGGTGCAGCTGGCGAACAGACAAACGGCTGCGATGCTGATTGCAATGGCTGTTTTTCTCATGTTTCATTGAATTTGTAGTGCAAAGATAGAGAAAAATGTAAAAATGAAAAAATTATAAACTGTAAAAATGAAAAAATAGTCAAAAAAAGGTAAATGGTAAATCGTTAAATGGTAAATATTTTGTATCTTTGCACGCTTAACAATTAATACCGTTATGAAAAGAACTATTTTTTTAGCAACACTGTTTGTTAGTGCCCTGATGGCTCAGGCACAGATTCCTTATGTTTATGAGAAAGAGTATTCGGGAAAAGAATTCAAGATGAAGCCCGTAGTAAAGCCAGAGCAGTTACCTTTAATTGAGAAACTGCCCGACCCATTCAAGTTCCAGAATGGCAAACGTTCGACCGACTTCAAGGATTGGGAGCAGCATCGCTACGAGATAATGCAACTATTCCAGCAATACGAGATTGGTATGCGTCCGGTTTTGGAAGCCGGCAATCTGAAAGCCACGATTGAAGACCAAGCGCCAGCACCAGCAGGTGGACAGCGTCCTGGTGGAGGCTTTGGTGGAGGCTTCGGCGGCTTCGGTGGCTTCGGTGGCGGTTTTGGAGGTGGGACTCCAGATGAGACCATCGGCGAACGTAAGCAATTGAAGGTGACGGTGAAACACAATGGTCAGGAACTGGTATTGACGGCTCAAATTCAGTATCCAAAAGAGGCGAAGTATCCATGTCCTGCATTACTCGGTGTATCGAACACCCTGCCTACCCGTTTCTTCACAGGTCGCGGATGTGCTATCGTTAACATTGACGTATTTGCCGTAACTCAGCACACACAGAAACGAGGTACAGAGCCAATCAACAAGCTCTATCCTGAACTCGAGGCTAACGGTTCGTATTGCTTCTGGGGTTGGTGCGTATCGCGCATCATCGACGGATTGCAGCAATTAGGCCCAAGCAAGTCAAAGATTGATACAAAGCACTTGGCCATCTCAGGTTGCTCATGGGCAGGTAAGTGCGCCTTATATTGTGGAGCATTTGACGAGCGTATCGCACTTGTCATCGCTCACGAGCCAGGCGGTGGTGGCGTTGCTTCATGGCGTTACAGCGAGCAGTTGGGTGAGGTTGAACGCAGTTTCAACACCAACGACTCTTGGTTCTTTGCGAACATCAAGACCGACTATGCACAGGAGAAGATCGCTCGCATGCCAGTTGACCACCACGAACTTGCAGCATTGGTTTGTCCACGTGCATTGCTCTACTTCGGAAACACAGATTATAAGTGGCTCGCCGACGAGAGCGGCTACGCTTCCATCAACGCAGCGAAAGAAGTCTGGAAGACATTCGGCATCGCTGACCGTGTAGGTTACAGCATCTCAGGTGGACACGGGCACTGCCAACTTCCTGAAGCTGAATATCCATACCTTGAGGCATTTATCGATCGCTTCCTCATGGGTAAAGACGTGAAGACTGACGTTGCCAACGCTCCAATGTTCAAGGACGTTGACTGGAAGTCCTGGATTGCCGACTGGAAATAATATTCTTCAAATAGGCACGTTACGGTTTGTCCGAGCGTGCCTATTATTATATCTTTACCATCATGAAAAACTTTGCGTTACTTTTCGCCATCACAGTTCTTGTTCTCACATCGTGCGAAAACAACCATTTCGACCCCGACTGGACTTGGACACCCGACTCGAACGTTGTCGTTCCAGCACCCGTATCACGCGAGATTGAAGTCTCTGTGGCTGTCGATTACGACTTAGTCATCAGTCGCTCAGGCTCATCTGCCGATGGGGCCATCCGTCCTGTGTTGCACGAAAGCGACCGCCTTTACATCTTCGCCATTCCGAAATTAGAACCCATCTACCGCATGACGGGCTACCTCAGCATGGTTCCTGGTTCGCTGAGCGAGGACCAACGCTCAGCACAGTTCAGTGGCACCTTATATATTTTTAAAGGAGGTCAGCCTTCGATGGACAACCCGTTCAACAGCAATCGCTACCTTGCAGAGAGTCGTGTAGAAGCCCACTTAGTGCCTGCAACCATGACTGACGGATTCCTCATCACAACCTCCTCAAACATCTATTCCTACAACACAGGCATGAGCATGATTCAAGGAGCTGATGGGCCGAATCAGCTTATTAATATGGCGCTTCAAGTGCGCAGCGATACATACGATGCTGCTACGAACCAATTCAGCAAATTCAATTGTCCACCCATCCTCCAGTTCACGGTGAAAGGTCTGCCACAAGGCGAATTTACGGCCCACGTTGGAACATCTGTCGACGATGTGACCACAGCCACTATCTCGTTCTCTTTAGTTTACAACCTACAAAACAGCTACGCCTATTGGCAGCGCCTAGTAGTACCACAGTCTGGTTCCACAGAGTTCACGCTGGCCTTCCAGCCTACACGAACAATTGAGCATCTGTTCCTTGGACTCCAAGCACAGCAGCCAAACGACGACTACGGATTCTATGTAGGCAAAGCAACACTCAGAAACAATACTTTCAATAGCATATCGCTTGATGCTCGCATCGATCATTAAGCAATCTACTCATTGACTAGAAACAGTCCGTATCGTGTGATTCCTTCCGCTGATACATCGATGATGTTGCAAACAGAATTATTGTAGAATTCAATCGAGGCTTGTCCAAAGTTATCTGTAGTCACATTCGGATTCCAATAGAGAGTGCGACGGTAGTCCTTTATCTCTGGCAGTTTGGCTTTGCTGTAGTCAGGGCTGTAGAATTCCACAGGCTTGGTAAATCCTTGGAAGTTGTATTCACGTCCCACCATAAGGCGCGTTTTGTCTTCAGGAAGGGTGATGATATTGATATAGGAATCAATACCTGTAGTGATGGCTCCAGTTGATTTATCTTGGACTCTGTCAAGATGTATATGCTCGTACGGCACAGGACGCCGTGGGGCATCGCTGACTACATAGATGCGATCAAGTGCTGGCAGGTATTGTATGAGCATGACCCTGTCCCAGAAGTCGTTCTTGTTCCAGTTGATGCTGAAAAAATGTGACTCATGATTGTTTACCGAAGGTCTGTACATATGGCGCACATATGAATGAAGCATCACAAGATTGGAGTGGGTCAAAGAATCTAGAAAAACATATTCCCTATAGTTTAGCAAGTAATACGGATTGTAGAACCCTTGATCCCATAGGTCGTTCACAAAGTCCTGATAATTCAGCTGTGCGACAGGCTTGTCTTTCTGCAACTTGGCATGTGGACGCTTCTTCGATTTGATATTCACCTGCGGAATCCACTTTGTGGCATAGATGTCTGCCTGGTAGTCTTCCCAGGTCAGTTGTTTGTTCTTGGTGGTTTCCGGCTGATGGGTCTCATACCAGTCGTATGCCTTCAGCGATTGCGGATAGAAATATTGCTTTCTCACGAATATCTTCGAATCGTGAGTCTGGAGATACTCATCTGTCTTCTCTATCTTGTCCACATAGTTGGCACGAAGCGACAGACGCACATTTCCATAGAAGGGTTCATACGCTATCTGGAAATGTCCTGTCGAATCTGCTTCAACAGCTCCCTTGAACAGATAGGTGTCACCTTCCTTCAAGTCATTGTTCAGGTTGAGCAATGAGCACGATATCTGTATCTTACGC
>CADBSN010000148.1 GCA_902797255.1 uncultured Bacteroidales bacterium
GAAGTTCCAACACAACTACTCTATCTTGGCTACCCCTGCTGAGGGACTCGCAGGACGTTTCACAAAGAACGACAAGAAAGAGTTCGGTATCATCCCAGGTGTGACCGACAAGGACTACTACACCAATTCGAACCACGTGCCAGTATATTATCATTGCAGTCCTCGTCACAAGGCAGAGATTGAGGCACCATATCACCCACTGACTCGAGGTGGACACATCTTCTATGTAGAGATCGACGGCGATGCAACTCACAACCCAGCAGCCATCATGAATATCGTGGACCTTATGGACCGCTACGATATTGGTTATGGATCCGTGAACCACAACCGCAACCGCTGTATGGATTGCGGCTACGAGGATGCAACAGAAGGTTTGACCGTTTGTCCGAAGTGTGGAAGCACCAATATCGATACCCTCCAGCGTATCACAGGTTACCTCGTTGGTACAACCGACCGTTGGAACTCCGGAAAATTAGCTGAGTTGAAAGACAGAGTGGTGCATAAGTAAAAGTCAAGAGGCGAGAGTCAAGGGTCAAGGGCCCTCTAGACTCTAGACTCTAGACCCTAGACAGCGTAAGCAGATTAGAAATGAGACAGGAACTCAAAATACTGAGTATTGCTGAAGGAACGTCGGTTGACGGACCAGGATTGAGGACATCCATTTATTTCGCAGGTTGCCGCCATCACTGCGAGGGGTGCCACAATCCTCAGTCCTGGGATATCAACAACGGAAAGCCGACAACCATCGGTGAGTTGTTGGAAGTCATCCGATACAATGAGTTTCCTGTGACCTTCTCTGGCGGAGATCCCTTCTTCCAAATTGAAGCAGTAACAGCGTTGGCTCGTGAAATCAAAGAACAACTGGGTTATAACATCTGGTGCTATACGGGTTATCTATGGGAAGAAATCCTGAAACATGATGAGTTCCTACCCCTGCTTCAGTATGTAGATGTCATCGTGGATGGACGTTTCGTCCTTGCCCAACGCGACATATCACTCTTATTCCGCGGAAGTAAGAACCAACGAATCATTGATGTACAAAAGTCACTCAAAACAAAAACCATCGTTTCCGCTACTTGGTGAACCAAAATTAGTTAAAAAGGTAAACAAAAACCATCGTTCATGAACGATGGTTTTCTGTTTTTTTATTCCCACTCAATTGTTGCTGGTGGTTTTGAAGAGATATCATAGCAAACACGATTGACCCCTTTCACTTTATTGATGATATCGTTACTAACTCTCGCCATGAAGTCATAAGGAAGTTTTGCCCAGTCAGCTGTCATCGCATCGGTAGAAGTAACAGCTCGTAATGCTACAGGATGCTCATAGGTGCGTTCATCGCCCATCACACCAACCGAACAAACATCAGACAACAGGACGACACCAGCCTGCCAAACCTTATTATATAGGGTCTCACCATCTGGGTCAACATATTCGCGCAGACCGCGGATATAGATATCGTCGGCTTCCTGCAGGATGCGTACCTTCTCGGGTGTGATATCGCCCAAGATACGAACAGCCAATCCAGGACCTGGGAACGGATGACGGGTGATGAGGTGTTCCGGCATTCCGAGACTGCGCCCTACCCTACGAACCTCATCCTTGAACAACCACTTCAGAGGCTCACAAAGTTGAAGATTCATCTCCTTTGGCAGTCCGCCAACGTTATGATGACTTTTAATGACCTTACCTGTAATATTCAGACTCTCGATACGGTCAGGATAGATTGTTCCTTGAGCCAACCATCTACATTTGCCATTCGACGATTTACTGTTTACAATCTGTTTTGCCTGTTCGTTGAAGACCTCTACGAAATCACGACCAATGATCTTACGTTTCTGTTCAGGGTCAGACACACCAGCCAAATCAGCAAAGAACTTCTGGCTGGCATCCACACCAATCACATTCAGGCCAAGACACTCGTAGTCACGAAGCACATCACGGAATTCGTTCTTACGCAACATACCATGATCAACAAAGATACAAGTGAGTTGATTGCCAATCGCACGATTGAGCAATACGGCAGCTACAGAAGAATCGACACCTCCCGATAGACCAAGAATGACGCGGTCAGAACCAATCTGCTGTTTCAACTCAGCGACTGCCGTCTCCACGAACGAAGCACTACTCCAGTTCTGCTTACTTCCACAGATATCAACCACGAAATTGCGCAGCAGCTGAGTACCTTGCAGAGAGTGGAATACCTCAGGATGGAACTGAACGCCCCAAAGGCCATTGGACAAGACCCCCTCCGAAAGTTTTGTATTGGGAGGGCACCAATATGCTGCGTACTGAACATCCTCAGTACTACCGATAACTTTGAACTCGGATGGAATGTTTACTATTGTATCGCCATGACTCATCCACACCTGACTGTTCTCTTCGAAATGCTTGAACAGCGGATTGGTATGGTCAAACCACTGTAGGTTGGCACGACCGTACTCGCGTGAGCCAGCAGGTTCAACATTTCCTCCAAAG
Source organism: uncultured Bacteroidales bacterium (assembly GCA_902797255.1). Lineage (GTDB taxonomy): Bacteria > Bacteroidota > Bacteroidia > Bacteroidales > Bacteroidaceae > Colivivens. The sequence continues at coordinate 2,479 of CADBSN010000148.1, forward strand.
GTCTGTGCCATTAATTGAGCTCCATAGCAGATACCCAAAACAGGATAACGACTGAGAATTGGCATCAAGTCGAGCTTGAAAGCCTTCTCGTCATATACACTGAATGGCGAACCGCTGAGGATGACACCAATCACAGAAGGGTCATCATAGGGGAATTTGTTGTAAGGAAGAATTTCACAGAATGTATCAAGTTCACGTACACGACGACCAATCAGTTGTGTGGTCTGTGAACCGAAGTCGAGAATAATGATTTTTTGCATTTTCTTTCTGATAAATGAATTTGAGTGCAAAGTTACGAAACATTTCGTTTCACGCAAAATGCTACGCCTAATTTTTTTCATTTTTTCATTTTTCACTTTTGGCTTTCGCCCAAAATGCTTCCGCTCGGCATAGTTCAAAAGCGTTTTTGGCTCTGCTCTCGCTTAATCGCATTTTTCATTTTTAACTTTCGAACACGGATGACACGGATTTGCACGGATTTTTTTTGACGAATACAATAAACATACCTCTTCGTGGTTTTGATGCTTATAGCATCTTTTGTCTAAACATCCTCGTCTGTGAATTCAAACGAGCTTGACTCACATCCTCTGATGCTCATCCACAGCCTTCAGCTTTTGAACCACTCGAAGCAAAGATATTAAATACTATCTACTTTCAACTCTGTAAACCGTAAACAGTAAGCGGTAAACTGTCTTTACACTTTAAACGTTCAACTTTAAACTTTATCGGCTCTTGACTCTTGAACTCCTCGGCCTCGCAAATCCTGATTTTTGACCAACATTTTGAGAATTTTGTGGTTTTGAGCAAAAATAATTTTGAGGAAAGAAGACGATAGTCGTAACTCGACGTATGGCACAGAATCCACTCTTCCTAATTTTTTTCCAGCGAAAGTATGTGAAATAAAAAAGCCGCCTCAGGGGGTGGCTTTTAAAATTGGGGCAGGGTCGATACGGGCTTACCCCCATGCGGAAAATATCGGATTAGTCATTTCTAACGGTGCAAAGATAGGAAGAAAACTCGAAAGTTCCAAATATTTGAGCATTTTTCTTCATATATTTTACTTAAAAAAAGGCAAAGACCCCCTCTAACTCCCCCTTTATGGGTAGGAAGGGATATAGTTTATAGTTTACCGTTTACGGTTGAAAGGGAAGAGTGAGATGATGTTTAAAGTATAATGATTAAACGCATTTTTGTCGATTTGACCATTTACAATTTACGATTTATTGATTTTTTCTATTTTCGTTTTTCATTTTATCTTTTTTTTATTAACTTTGCATCCAATTAATACTTTATAATACTTAACAATTAAAATTGATGCTTAATTTGCTTGAAATATCTTTTAGAACAAATATCATGATGAATCGTAAAACGCTTATTTCTACATTTGCGCTTTGCCTGACAACTATTGTAGGTAGCGCACAAGACAAATTGTATTCCGACGAATTTCCAATCGGCGATGTGACTTTGTTAGATGGTCCGCTGAAACATGCGCGTGACCTGAATATCGAGACGCTGTTGAAGTACGACGTTGATCGTCTTTTGGCTCCTTATCTCAAGGAGGCTGGTTTGACACCAAAAGCAAAAGCTTATCCCAACTGGGACGGTCTGGACGGTCATGTTGGCGGTCACTACCTGACTGCGATGGCCATGAATGCCGCTACAGGTAATGAGGAGTGTCGCATGAGGATGCTGCACATGATCGGTGAGTTGCAGCTTTGTGCAAATGCGAATCTGATGAATCATCCGGAATGGGGAAAGGGTTATGTGGGCGGTATGCCGAACAGCGAACGTATCTGGACGAACTTCAAGAAGGGTGATTTCAGAACGTATAACGGTTCGTGGGCACCATTCTACAACCTTCATAAGATGTATGCAGGTTTGCGTGATGCATGGTTGTATTGCGGCAACGAAGACGCAAAACGTCTTTTCCTCGGATTCTGCGATTGGGCCATCGACCTCACAGCTGGTCTGAGTGATGAGCAGATGGAGCAGATGTTAGGTAATGAGCATGGCGGTATGAACGAGGTGCTGGTAGATGCATACGCTATCACGAAAGACAAGAAATACCTTGATGTTGCCAAACGTTTCTCTCACCGCAGATTGCTGATTCCGATGTCGCAACGTCAGGACAATCTCGATAACATGCATGCAAATACTCAGGTGCCTAAAGTGGTTGGATTTGAACGTATCAGCGAACTCTCTGGCGATGAGAGCTACCACAACGCAGCAGATTTCTTCTGGGATATTGTGACTGGTGAGCGTTCACTTGCGTTCGGAGGTAACAGCCGTCGTGAGCACTTCCCCAGCAAGGAAGCTTGCATCGATTTCGTGAATGATATTGATGGTCCTGAGTCATGCAACACCAACAACATGTTGAAACTGACCGAGGATATGCATCGCAGGAATCCAGAAGCACGTTATGCTGATTATTACGAACTGGCTACTTTCAACCATATCCTCTCAACCCAACATCCTGAACACGGAGGTTATGTGTATTTTACTTCTGCCCGTCCACGCCACTACCGCAACTACTCGGCTCCCAATGAGGCGATGTGGTGCTGTGTGGGAACAGGTATGGAGAATCATGGTAAGTACGGCCAGTTTATCTATACTCATGTTGGAAATGCCCTCTACGTGAACCTCTTCGTGGCTTCCGAACTGAACTGGAAGAAGAAACATATACAGATCCGTCAGGAAACTGCATTCCCATACGGAGAGACGAGTAAGATTACCGTTATAAACGGAAAGGGACAGTTCCCACTAATGGTGCGCTATCCTGGATGGGTAAAACCTGATGCCTTCAAAGTGAAGGTGAATGGTCAGCCTGTTGATATCGTCACAGGACCATCCAGCTACGTTACGATTGATCGTAAATGGAAGAAGGGTGATGTGGTCGAAGTGACCTTCCCTATGCACAACAGCATCAAGTATATGCCTAACGTACCAGAATATATCGCCCTGATGCATGGCCCTATCCTGCTCGGTATGAAAACAGGTACGGAAGATTTGGCGCACCTTATTGCTGACGACAGTCGTTTTGGACAATATGCAAGTGGGAAAAAGTTGCCGATTGACCAGGCACCTATCCTCATCAACGATAACTTTGATGAGATTGCCAATCAGCTGACACCTGTTGCAGGCAAACCTCTTCACTTCACGCTGAACACGAAAATGGAGAACGGCATCCACAATGAACTGCAACCTTTCTTTGAGATTCATGACAGTCGCTATATGATTTATTGGTTGGCTCTGACCGAGAAGAACTACAAGGCACATC
>CADBSN010000149.1 GCA_902797255.1 uncultured Bacteroidales bacterium
ACTATATCAACCCCATTGGCGGCACGGAATTCTACGAGAAGGGCGAATGGGCCAAGCGCGGGCTGACGCTGAACTTCTTGCGTAGGCGCAACACCATCAGTTATTCTCAATTTGATGGGACATTCGTGCCCGACCTCAGCATTATCGACATGCTGATGTTCTGCTCAGTGGGAGAGATACAACAGATACTTAATGAATATGATTTAGTGTAAGAAAATGAAAAAACTAGTCATAATAGGAATAAGTTATGCTGCTAAACAGATTTATAGTCTGGTTACATTCCACAACTTATATGAGGTGGTGGGGTTTGCTGTGAACAAGGATTACTTAACATCCGATACATTTCTTGGCTTACCTGTTTACGATATGGAATGTCTGAACGAAAAAGTGAATGGTGAGTTTGGAGTTTTTGTCGCCATCCAATGGGGGCATTTGAATGCGGACAGGAAAAGGGCTTTTGATCATTGCTGTTCATTGGGATATCAACTTGTTAACATTATTTCTCCGACTGCAATTGTCAGATCTGAGATTATTGGACGTAATTGCTTAATAGACGACTTTGTAGTGGTCAAAAATGATGTTGTGATAGAAGACGATGTTTGTATCAAAGCCAACGCAATCATTGCTGATTATACCCACATTGAATCACATGCTTACATTGGTTTGCATGCTGTTGTTGCTGGAGGAGTCATCATTGGCGAACAATCGTTTGTAGGTATTAATGCATCAGTACTCGACACTACGAAAATCGGGAAAAAATGCATAGTCAGTTCGGGCAGTATTGTGAAACGTAATATGCCTGACTTCTCTCGCTGGGTAAATGACTCTAATATAACAATCAAACAGTATTCTGAAGAGGAAGTGGAAGAAAAACTTGTGCCTTCTAAAAATATAAGGTAAAAGACGCGAAGTAAATACGAACTATGAACAAGAAGAAAATACGACGATACCTGCAGGAACTGAGATACATTGTGCCCACGCTGTATTTCAATTTCCACTATTTGCCCTTCCGACAGGCTGTGCGTCTGCCCGTCGTGCTGTACAAGCCGCATTTGCTGGCATGTAAAGGGAAGATCAGACTGGAACCAGAGGATGGTCGAATCCGGCATGGCATGATCAGATTGGGCTTTCTTAATTCATCCATTTATCCTAATCATGGGATAACTTGGGAGAATAAAGGAGGTACTGTTATCTTCCGTGGCAAATGTTTGATAGGCAACGATTCGTATCTGTCAATTGGGAAAAAAACCACCATAGACATACACATGGACTTCAAGACTACAGCCGGACTCAAAATAATCTCGTATATTGGAATGAAGTTTGGCAAACATACCCGGTTCGGTTGGGGATGTACTGTGATGGATACCAACTTCCATCCCCTCTTTGACATGGTGACGAAAGAATTCAAGCCAGCGGACGGTCCTATTGAAATAGGCGACTACAACTGGTTCAGCACCGGCTGCAAAGTGATGCATAGCGTAACCACCCCAGAACGTTGCATCTTCGGCATGGGAACTGTTGTCACTCGTGGCTGTGTGAAGAAGAGCTATTGCGTGATGGGCGAATCGCCCGTCAGGATTCTGAGTGAGAATGTGATGTTAGATTTTGAACACGACACATTAAACTATGACAGGAAATCAACAGATTAAGACGAATAGAATTACCTCCATTGATGCGCTGAGAGCAGTGACACTGCTGGGCATCATCATGGTTCATGCCTTTGATGGCTTTGGACATGGTGCGATTACACCATCTTCTGACATAGACGAATGGCTGAATTGGTTCATCAAGACATTCCTCATGTCAAAAAGCAACACAATCTTTAGTCTGTTGTTTGGTGTAAGTTTCTATCTCATATTACGGAATCCACAAAACACAAGCGGCAAATTCTTATGGCGATGCTTCCTGTTGATGTTGATAGGAATAGTAAACAAGGTGTTCTTTACCTACGATGCCTTGATGTGGTATGGCATCTATGGGATGATGCTGGTACCCGTCAGAT
>CADBSN010000150.1 GCA_902797255.1 uncultured Bacteroidales bacterium
AACTCTTTCAACTGACTTTCAACTTTCGCTTCGCGCAAAATGCTACGCCTCAATATTGCTCAAGCGAGCTTGGCATTATGTTCGGCTCAATCGCATTTTTCAACTTTCAACTTTAAACTTTCAACTTTAAAAATCTCCCTACTCACTAATCAATAACTTTCCATCAGCGGTCATTCCTTCAGCTGAAATAAAAAACTCCTTAGCCGATGAGTTGTTGTAAAACTCCACCTTTGCCTTTCCATCTTTGTCGGTCTTCACATTAGCGTCCCAGTAGAGGGTACGACGGAAGTCCTCTGTTGGAGGCAAAATGCTGTAGTCTTCCATCTCGAATTTCGTAGGCATATTGTAACCATAGAAATGAGACTTACGCAGTCCTTTCGTCTTGAAATAGAAAAGCGGATGGGTATAGACGAAGGCGATTACCGGATTCACACCCATCAAGTCAGTCGACTGGATGTAGTCGTTCAGTACCGTAAGGTTCTCTGTGAAATAGACCGACTTGGCTTCGTTGAGGAATTCCGGACGTTCAATGATACCTGCCATATTATTGGTCTTGGTGAATGTCAATCGTGTATTCTTATAGTCAGTAATCGTGCAGAACTGATTGTTGACAATCCACACGATAGGACGTCTGTCATACGAGAGTCCGTTATCGTAGCCAAACACAGGTTTCTCACCCGATACAGACAGCAACGTCTCTTTATAGTGTTCAGGGCTAGATCCATTTGCATCAGCCTCTCTCGCAAGATACTTCACCTTGCCCGCATTTTCATCAACTTTTCCGACCTCTGTTGGTAAGACATAAATCTGATGAGTAGGCAAAGGGTCGCACACACCGTCAATCAAACTGTTCTTGCTCTTAAGCCAAGTGTCAAACGTAGGCAGTTCCTCACCTCTGTCGGCAATCTCGTCTGCATAGGTATCACAATCGTAAAACACAGAAGCTTTGCTAAATGCCCAATCCTCGTCGTACCAGTTCACGTGCAGGTCACCTAATATACGACGGGTCTTCACTTTCACTGTTGGAAGCACATGTACCTTCTTTGTGATGCTCACAAACTCCTCTTCTCTCTCCTCTTGGTTCTTCTTGAAGAAGTTACACTCACCCACAGGTATCATCTCTGTCTCGTATGGAGAGAGCAGTCGCATCGTAGGTGAGAAGTGGCGGTCAATCGCTATCACATAGTTCTGTGCCTCACCTTCTTTCTCTGATTTAATCTGCAAAGCCCAGTCACCACTACAGTCTGGCAGTTTGAACGAATAGCGTCCGAGACTGTCTGTCTTAGCCTTTCCTGACATCGATTGTCCATCTCGGTTGAAAAGGGTCATACTCAAGTCCACATTACCGACATCACGTTTCTTGCTCTTCGACTTCAGAGAACCGAAGATATAGAGTCCGTCTTCGTTAGGTTCCACCTTCTCCAGCACCTTTTGCCCAGACATCAGTTGCCAGTCGTATCGACGCCACCCTTGAGTCATCATCAGCAAGTCGGCAGCCCGTCTGTGTTCTGCATCATCAGCTTCGAAATAATAATCAGGAGAATCAATATAACCGCTTACCTCGCTCGACAGCAGCATCCACGTCTTCATATTACCTTCCTTACCGTTTGTCATCGTTGCAGCATCCATCGCAGAGAACGAGATAGAAGAGTTAGGTGCTGCCAGCAAATCCAGTTCTACCTTACAACAAGGTGTAAGCGAACGCAGATCAGTCGTCACATAGATACTGTCGGATTCCGAAGCGAACGGCATGAGAAAGAACAGGCGTTCAGCCAAGATACGTCCTTCTGAGTTAAACAGGGTAAACTGACTCACACCACCTGGCAAGGAGAGTTTATCGAATCGCTTTACAAGAGTTGGGAGAGCCGTCATCGTGTCACATTCAAGGATAGTTCCGTTGTGCATCAACACATACCCCAGCAACCGTCCTTGCATGCCTGCCGAAGCATGTATGGTAGCTGTAATCTCTGTATCGTCCATCATATCGAGCGTCAGCACACATCCATCGGTCTTGGCCTCAGGCAGCTGATAGTCTTTCATTTTTCCTTTCTCGTCAGGCAACTGCACATACATTGCTCCTCCTGTAAGATTAGGTGTAACCTCGAACACACCACGACCAGATTCGTCAGTCTCTACAGTCCCTGTCTTTTGTTTCTGCGCATTCAGCAAATTACCTTTCAAGGCAACATGTTTTCCGTCTTTATTTGTCACAGAAAAGGCCACTCGGCTCTTTAGGCCGTTTACCAGATCACCACCCTCAGGGTAGAATTTCACACTGTTCATGGCCATATCGGTCGTTGATTCTGCCACCTTACCATTCTCATCCACACGTGAGTTAGGCAGTCTGTGTCGGAAGCTCACCTTGTCAATTACCGCATTTGAGTAGTTTCCCTCAGTCTTGGGTTTATTGAAGATAGGAAACACCCTGCTGAACGCAGCAGGCGTACCCCAGTTCGTCATATATCTCGTAAAAGCACGAACTTCGTAGAATCCACTACCACCAACGATACTATCCAATAGGATATCGCCGTCAGCCACACCTTTCTCCACCTTCAGCGTCCGGCGTTCACAAACGTCACCAATCGGGTTCACCAGTTCCACATACAACACAGTACTGATGTCAGAAGGCTGTTCTGTGTCCATTCGTTTCACGTAAGCCTTGAATCGTATCGTCTCACCCTTGAAATATCCTGTGTTATCAAAATGCAGATAAACTTTCTCCTGAGGAGCGGCCTGATTGAAACGCATCGCCCTCTGCATATATGCCAATAACTTGTTCAGATCCTCTTCCTTCGACTGAGCTTTGAGGTCTGTTGTACCTATAACAAAAACGCCGATGAACAGCATCATCGACAACAGAGCATGTTTCATTAAGAAATCTGTTCGTCTCATCACAAATCAATTAAGTTTCAATTCTAATGAATTGACCTTTTTTCTCCCAAAAAGTTTAATCCTTCTCCCCTACTCTCAATTCCAGCAGTTCCTCGTAACTTCCATTAAACACATTCACATCCACCTCACCTTTTATTCCGTCCACATGGCCACAGTCTGAATGTTGCCAGAATTTCCAATCTCCCGTGTACGACAATTTATCCACATAATAATGAGCAATCCAGAATGGATAGCGGTCGAACTCTGGTGTGTTCAGATAATCTCTACGGAACGAGTACGAAGTATAAAGAATAGGTGTCGCCCCATAGTGCTTCTCCACATAATCCATCCATTTAATGACATTCGTTCGCAGTTGAGCCGCCGTAAGTCCGTCACGTTTCTCTACGTCTAATATCGGTGCGATGTCGTCAGGGTCAAGCTGAACAATCTTACAATAGTGTTTTGCCTGTTGGATCGGATCTGTCGTCGTGGAGAAGAAATGATAGGCACCACGCACAAATCCGTTCCCTCGGGCATGATAGAAATTATGGTTGAAGTTCTCGTCTATGATGTTCGTACCCTCTGTTGCTTTGATAAAGATGAATCGGATGGGTACCCCGTTCAGTTCCGCATTACGCAGCCGATCCCAGTCTATCTCATCTTGATAGTGACTGATATCAATTCCACGTATATCACCTTCAGGATAGACGATATCACCAAATTTGGCACGAATGACAAAAGCGTTATCAACGACGAGTTTCCCCACAAAAAACAAGATGATGACTCCCACAACGGCCAATGTGATCCAAAGAGCTGTGGATGTCACATGACGCAAAGGGGAAGAACTATTTTTCTTCCCCTTACGCCTTGTACTTACAGTTTTTTTTGTTTTAGACTTTTGTCTTTCGCCTTTAGCCATTTTGCTTTACTTGTGTTCCAACTGGAGCGTCTTCGTAGGCTGATCGCATACCTCAGTTGGTCCCCAGTACTGGATAGGACCTGGATAAACGTATGCAGTCTGCTTAGCCCATTCGTCACGCTTTGATGCGAAGAACTTGAATGGAGCACCATCGAGTTCAACGAGAGCCTTACGAATCACAGGCTTCATCTTACCGTTACGCTTCTCCATGTTCATCATCATCGTGATAGGCACACCA
>CADBSN010000151.1 GCA_902797255.1 uncultured Bacteroidales bacterium
AGCCCCATTAGCCCCATCCCCAATCCTATGCTCAAATCCTTCTCTACCTGGCTTCTCGCCCTCATCCTCATAGCAGCATCCCTGCTGATTTTCGAAAGTGATTTCCTTTGGAAGACTCAGGAACTCAACCTGTTCCTCACCACTCCCGACTTCTTCTGTCAGCAGATGGTGGTTTCCGGAGGTCTGCTCACCTATCTGGGCACCTTCCTCACCCAGTTCCTTGCCATCCCCTGGTTGGGCGTACTGATGCTCTGTGCCCTTTGGTTCCTCATCATGTGGCTTACACGTCGTGCCTTCCGTGTATCAGACAGATGGTCTGTTCTGATGCTTATTCCTGTGGCACTCATCCTGATTACCATCGTCGACATGGGCTATTGGGTATATTTGCTGAAACTCCGTGGACATTTCTTCGTGACAACCTTGGGAGTCACTGCCGTCGTGGCACTGCTTTGGGCATTTCGCTCCCTGCCCTCACGTTGGGGCTTGCGTGCCATATTCATCGTACTGACCTGTCTTGCAGGCTATCCGCTTCTGGGCATCTATGCTCTGGCTGCTGCAGTGGTGATGGGCTTCTGGACTTGGCGACTGACAACGAAAGGGGAGAGCATCATCAATACCCTCGTGGCGCTCGTGGCTGTGGTTGGCATACCCTTGCTATATTACCGGTTCGTGTATCACGAGACCAACCTTATCAATATCTACTGGACAGAATTGCCGCTCTTCCGTGTGATGAACGAGCATCACGTCTATTATATACCCTATTACCTCCTTTTCTTGTTCTTCATCCTGATGGCCGTTTGCTACCGCCCCACGCAAGATGTGGCGAAGTCGTTTGCCACTAAGCCTACAAAGTGGGCATGGATTCGTTCCGTGGCTCCGTCTGTCCTTCTTTTCCTCCTCATCGCCTATGGTGTCTTCCATTTTTGGTTCAAGGACGAAAACTTCCATCGTGAGCTAAAGATGGCGCATTGCATCGAACAGGCCGACTGGTCCGGAGTTATGGAAGAAGCATCCCGTCAGCAGGATGAGCCTACACGTGCCATCGTCATGATGCGCAACTTGGCTTTATCACGTTTGGGAAGGCAGGGGAGTATGATGTATCACTAGCGCAATGGTTCCAAACCAGCGGCAGCTCCCTTTGGTGTCAGTATGATGCAAGTCATCGGTGGTACCTTCTTCTATTATCAGTACGGATTGCTGAACTACTGCAATCGTATGTGTATGGAGATGGGAGTTGAGTTCGGTTGGCGACCAGAATTCCTCAAGTACATGGCCAAGTGTGCCATCCTAGAAGGTGACCAGCAAGTGGCTCGTAAGTACCTTGGCATCCTGCGTCATACCCTCTTCTTCGACGAGTGGGCACAGCAGATGGAATCACTCGTAGGTCATCCGGATGCCATCGCGAAAGATGCAGGGATGGAGCCTATCACCCATATGCTACATTACAAGAATCAACTGACCAGCGATCAAGGACTTATCGAGCGGTTCATCATGCTTCAGTTGGCATACAGCACAGATGTGTCCGACCCGTATTTCCAGGAACAGGCGCTGCTGGCATCCCTGTGGGTGAAAGACCCTAATGTCTTTTGGGCAAGGTTCTATGACTACATCCGGTTACATCCTGGTACAGAAATGCCAATCCATTATCAGGAAGCGGCATACCTCTTTGGCAACCTCGAAGGACGTAACCTCTCCAATGTTCCTTTCGATGCGCGTGTGAAGGACTCCTTTGCCAGTTTCATGCAGGTGGCATCGAAGTATGAGGATCAAGATGTAGGTCCGGTACGTGAAACCCTCTATCCACTCTTCGGAACGACTTATTATTTCGATTATTATCTGATGTCCAATCTCCAACCATACTAATCACGCTCATGTGCAAATATAGTCTTTCAACTTTCGCTTTGCGCAAAATGCTACGCCTCAATAATGCTCAAGCGAGCTTGTCATTATGTTCGGCTCAATTGCATTTTTCAACTATCAATTTTCAACTTTCAACTTTATTGTCAGTTTTGTTGCTGGCAATAACTTCCTCCTGCACTCGCGTTTCTATTCCATCGGATTTCACTCAGGTGGATTCCCTCCCCACGATATATCCCGATTATGTTGATGTCACCATACCTGTCAATATTGCACCTCTTACTTTCATGCTCGACACCCCTGCTGATGCCATGGTAGCTCGTATTTCAATGGTCGAGGGTCAAGAGTCAAGGGTCGAGGGTGATAGTTCAAAGTTCAAAGTTCAAAGTTCAAGGGTCAAGGGTGAACTCCTCTGCTCCGATGCTGAGGCTCCCTCTATTGCTGACTGGCACAGCCTCCTTGCCGCAGCTCAAGGAAACGACCTTCAGGTTGAGGTCTATGCCCGTCGTGGCGACCGTTGGATCCGCTACCAGCCATTTGCCATCCATGTGTCACCCGACTCTATTGATCCCTATATCAGCTACCGTCTCATATCGCCTTCGTTCGTAGCCTATGAGGAACTGACCATCAACCAACGCTGTCTTGAGAACTACGACGAGTCGGTCATCTATGATAACATGCTCTGTGGTGAGAACAGCCAAGGCCAATGTATCAACTGCCATAACTATCAGCAGTACAACCCAGGCCGCATGCAGTTCCATGCACGTCAGAAGGACGGTGGTACCGTCATCGTCTACGACGGAAAGATGAAACGTGTGAATATGCGTAACGACTCCATCCTCTCTGCAGGTGTTTATCCTGCGTGGCATCCATGGCTCCCGTTCATCGTCTATTCCACCGATAAGACCACCCAGAGTTTCCATACGACCCATCCGAACAAGATTGAGGTCTACGACATCGCGAGCGACCTTATCACCTATAATCTGGAAACCGATGAGGTATGTAACTTGGAGAACGATACCACCGAATTTGAGGTGTTCCCATGTTGGGCACCCGACGGTAAAACCCTCTACTACTGTAGCGGTCACCTTGATCGTCAGGATTCTACTGTCTCTAAAGAAGTGGAGACCTTGTTTAGGATTCAGGAGTTGAAATACAATATCTATCGCAAGTCATTCAATCCTGAAACCCTTGAGTTCGGACCACGTGAACTGGTATTCGATGCTGCAGCTATCGACAAGAGTGCACTATGGCCACGCATCTCCCCCGATGGCCGCTTCCTCATGTTCACCATGACCAACTTTGGTTATTTCCCCATCTGGCATCACGATGCAGACCTCTGGATGCTAGACCTCACTGCTGGTTCCGCCAGCGAAGATGTTGCCCTCAGCGATTCATCAATCGTAAATAGTAAATGGTCAAATGGTAAATTGCGAGACCTTGTCGAGCTTAATTCTCCCGACACCGAGAGCTACCACTCTTGGTCCAGCAATGGCCGTTGGGTCATCTTCAGCAGTCGTCGTGACGATGGAACCTTCACCCGTCCTTTCATCGCTCATATCGATAAAGACGGTCATGCCACCCGTCCGTTCGAACTCCCGATGGCTCGTCCCGATGCTCATCGTCTCTCTATGAAGAGCTACAACATCCCCGAGTTCATGCGTGGTCGTGTCACCATCACCCCCCAGACTTTTACAGATATCCTCAAAGGTGAAGCTGTCAATGTGAAATACGCTGGCCACAAATAGGTTGTTTTTGCTGTATGAATCCTGCATTTTTCCTAGAAACAGGTAAAAATGCAGGATTTTTGTATGATTTTGCTTTAAATTGATGGCATGATGAAGTAAAATATGTATCTTTGCGTCGTAAATATATAGTAATATGGCACAAGTATCAATGACTGTCCGTATGGACTCTGGCATTAAAGCTGCTTTCGATGCACTCTGCGCTCAGTTTGGAATGAGTGCAAATGCTGCAATGAATATCTTCGCAAATGCTGTGGTAAGACAGCGTAGAATCCCTTTCGAGATAAAAGCTGCCCCAGAGGATAATTCTCTTCAAGCTTTAGATGCATTTTGGGCTTTAAGGGCCGAAGCGCAGAAAAATGGTCTACAAGATATGACTCTTGACGAGATTAATGAAGAAATACGTCTTGCCCGTGAGGAAAGACAAACTAAAATGGTACGATGATGATATATGCAGTTATAGATACGAATGTATTTGTTTCGGCATTATTAACCTCTAATATTGAGGCAGCGACCGTTAAAGTGTTGAAAGCTCTGCTTCAAGGTAAGATTGTACCATTATATAACAAAGAGATATTCGATGAATATAATGAGGTATTAACCCGTTCTAAGTTTCATTTCTCTCCAGATTTGGTCAATTACTATCTTAAGACGATTAGCGATATGGGAATACCTGCAGAACGTATTCAAAGTAACGAGGTATTTCCTGATATAGATGATGCTGTTTTTTACGAAGTTGCTCTTTCCAAAGAAGATGCATATCTTGTGACAGGAAATAAAAAGCATTTTCCTAAATCTCCAATTGTTGTCACTCCAGCTGAGATGATAACAATCTTACAACAATCCCTATGACACAATAACGCCGTTGTTCAGATGAAACAACGACGTTATTTTTTGCTTCGTATGCCGTGCCCTTTATTGCCCCTTCACGATGCAGAGTTTGCAGCTACGCGTAGCAACACGTGCAGCTACGCGTGGTAGCACGTGTAGCCTCGCGAGGGAACAAATCAGCAACCCTTAACGAGAGTCGAGACTTATTCGAACACGGATTGCTCGGATTTTACGGATGATTTGACAAAAACAAGAAAAACCCTTTCTTCGGTCTTGCAGCTCTATTGAGCATTCGTGTAAAGTGTTATGC
>CADBSN010000152.1 GCA_902797255.1 uncultured Bacteroidales bacterium
CTCATGGTGCCAGCCACGTTGCATTGTTTAGGAGAATATAAGAATGGAATCTGGCTCACAATAAGCAGCATGTTGCTGTGGATTGACCACATGGATATCGGTCTGGGTAATGGATTAAGGAATAAGATTGCCGAATACACAGCACATGGTGACGAAAAGGGTACACGAATGATTATTTCTTCTGCATTCGTCTTACTCACTTGTTTCATCATTCCAGTACTGCTTATTCTGCTCCTGCTGATTGTTTTGGGTAATCCTTATGAACTTCTCAATGCCAGCCCCTCAAAGGTCGACCATCTTGATCAGGTACTTCTGTTAACTGTGACCCTTGTTTGTACATCCTTCATTTTCAAACTGATTGGCAACTTCTACATGGGTCTTCAGCTACCTGCTGTCAGCAACCTGCTGATAGCCTTGGGACAGACGCTGGCACTTATCGGAACCTATATCGTTTTGTGGTCGGGGAGCCATTCGCTCATGCATATCGCCTTCGTCAACACGGCTGCTCCCCTTGTTGTATATCTTCTGGCCTATCCATACACATTCTACATTAAATTTCCCCATTTGAGGCCATCACTCCGTCTGGTTAACTTCAAGGAAGCAAAATCTGTCCTCAACATGGGCTTGAATTTTTTCATTATGCAGATAGCCAGCGTTGTCTTGTTCATGACATCGAACATTTTGATTTCCAACCTGTTTTCTCCCTCAATGGTCACTCCATATCAGATAACCTACCGCTATTTCAGCATCCTGTTAGTCTTCTTCACCGTTATCTGTATGCCTTTCTGGAATGCAACGACTGATGCTTACCAGCGAAACGATATGGACTGGATTCGCAATGCCGCACGAAAACTCCGTCTGATGACTGTCGGTATACTGGTTTGTCTTATCGTCATGATTATCCTCTCTGACACGATTTACGCTATTTGGATAGACCGCCAGACCGTCATCGATGTCAAAATGAGTATTGTGATGGCAACCTATATCTTTATCCTCATCTACAGCATGCGGTACAGCTATTTCATTAACGGAATAGGGAAATTGCGACTACAAATTATCTTCACCACCGCTTCAGCCATTCTCTTTGTTCCATTGGCTTACCTGACGGCGAAATGGACGCACAACATCATCTGGTTTATGATTGTCATGTGTTTAGTGAACATCCCTGGTCTCATCGTCAACCGAATACAGTTCTATAAACTCATCAACGGAAAAGCAAAAGGAATATGGACAAAATAATATTAATGCTACTCATGGAAACAATTATTTCACCAAATCCCTATATTTTTATATATTTATTCGTAAATTTGCACTCGCGGACTCACGCCGAGCCGACTTCGTAAGTTGTCGGAGCTGCTGCAATGAGTGCACACTACATTTTGAAATGCGTCGCTGACGCTTTGTTTTGGCTATCTTAAACCTACGAGATGGCGAACAAGCGAAGAAAAGATACCCCGCTTTCTTTTGTAATTATGTGGTTTTAACGTATAAATGTCTGAACTTGGGTGTCATCAGACCAAAGTGATACAAAAATGATATTCAATTCGTTCAACTTTATTGTGTTGTTCCCGCTTGTCTTCCTTCTGTACTATGCCATACCTGTAAAATACAGCAAATCGAGGAATATGTTTCTACTCCTTGTGAGTTATCTGCTCTATCTGCAATGGAAACCTGTGTATGCGCTGATATTGCTTGGGGTGACGTTAGTGACTTATTATTCGGCATTACTCGTTGAAAAGGCGAAACGTCCCAAACGGATTCTTACGGCGGGTGTCTTACTGGCATTGTTGCCATTGGCATTCTTCAAGTACTTCAATTTCATCAACGACAATATTAGCGACGCATTGTCCATTGTTGGTCTCAACTTTCATTTGCAAGGCCTCAACTGGGCAATCCCCATTGGTATCTCGTTCTTTACATTCCAAGCGTTAGGCTACTTGTGGGATGTGTATTATAAACGACTGATAGCCGAACATGATTTCCTAACCTATGCTTTGTTCGTATCGTTCTTCCCAAGCATCCTTTCTGGCCCTATTAATAAAGCTTCGCTTATCATTCCACAATTGAAAAGTCTACGTCCGTATTTCGATTACGGCAAGGCGGTAGAGGGACTAAAGATGTTACTATGGGGTATGTTTATGAAAGTGGTAGTAGCCGACCAGGTAGCACTCTATGTTGATACAGTATTGCCGAGCTATGAGAACTATACGGGAATATCCTGCTTTGTGGCCAGTCTGTTCTATACTATCCAAATTTATGCAGACTTTGCGGGCTACTCGCTGATGGCTATTGGTGTGGGTAAGGTACTAGGTTTTGAGCTGACCGAGAACTTCCGACGTCCGTATTTAGCCGTCAGCGTCACCGACTTCTGGCATCGTTGGCATATATCACTCTCTACATGGCTGAAAGATTATGTCTATATGCCGATTGGCGGCAGCCGCTGCTCAAAGTTGCGTAACTATTGGAATATCTTCGTGACGTTTCTCGTCAGTGGCATATGGCATGGTGCCAACTGGACGTTCATAGTCTGGGGATGTATGCACGGAATTTTCCAAATTGTTGAGAAGATGTTGGGTCAGCAGAAGTGTAATTATGGCAGGCTGGGCAAGGCAGTGAAGATTTTTATCACCTTCTTGCTAGTCAACTTTGCGTGGATATTCTTCCGTATGCCGACGCTAGGTGATGCCTACGGTGTAATTGCAAGGATATTTGACCCGTCGCTACCTATGAATTTATATATGCCTGATTCTAATACAACAACTGTTAGTATTATTATAGGATTAATTATGTTATTAACTAAGGATTTGACGGATGAATTCTTTTCGTCTCGTTTTAAGTTTTTTGATAACAGAAATATCTTTATTAGATGGGGCTGCTATTTTGCCATAATGATTATTATAATATTAATAGGGGTTTTTGGATCAGACCAGTTTATCTATGCAAATTTTTAGGAATGACAAATATGAAAAAATTTCTTGCTAAATTATTAATATTCTTTGCAATATTTACATTAATAGATATTGTTCTTGGAAGCACCTTACTCTTTTGTGCTGAACACGCGAAAGGTGGTGATACCTCCAGACAGAATTATATTATAAATGAGACAACAGACAATATTTTGGTGTTTGGTTCATCTAGGGCAATAAAGCATTATAATGCACAGATGATAAGTGATAGCATGTCTACTGAATGTTACAATTGTGGTTATCATGGAATGGGTATAATCTTTAATTATGGACAGATTCAGCTGGTAAAAAGACGATACAAACCAAACATTATTATATATGATATACTTCCAAGCTATGATCTATTACCAGATGATAATCAAA
Source organism: uncultured Bacteroidales bacterium (assembly GCA_902797255.1). GTDB lineage: Bacteria > Bacteroidota > Bacteroidia > Bacteroidales > Bacteroidaceae > Colivivens. Next base: position 3,330 of record CADBSN010000152.1, read on the forward strand.
GGTATTTAAGATGGCTAAAACCATATTATTGTTCGGAAGTTAAAGAGATTTTTGAGAGCGTTGACAAGAATCAAAAGTATAAAATGATGAGTCGATTATATCGATGCAATTCTCTTTTTATGCACTTTATCTTAGACTATATACACCCTGTTAAAAGAATGGGAGTTAGAGGCTTTCAACCAGAAGATGGAGAAATGGACACTATGAAAATAGTCAAGAAAAAGGTGAATCAAGATAAAGAAGGAATAATGTTTGATTCATTAAAAGTTTCTTACTTTAATAAACTTGCAAATGACCTCCCCCAAACGGCTATAGTATTCGTTGTTTCGCCTGTTTGGTATGGAATGGATACAATTGAAATTGCACCTAAACGCAAAATTTGCTTGGAACGAAACATTCCGCTGGTTGATTTCTCAAATAATCCAAAGTATGTAGGAAACAACGTTTATTTCAAAGATGGTGCGCATTTGAATGCCCGTGGTGCCGATGAATTTACGAAGGATTTGATTCATGTCCTGAAAAAACGAAAGATAATAGAATTGTGAAGAACAGTATAAAATTATTGTTAAATTATCATTCCCAAAGAAGATTATTTTGGCTATATTAGAAAACTTTTATATCTTTGCAGAATTATGAATGTATCTGTCATCATCGTCAACTATAATACGCTACATGTTCTAAGGCCATGCCTTGACAGCATTATGGAAAACACCCATGATGTCCCCTTTGAGATTATTGTTGTTGATAATGGCTCTACAGATGGCTCCATTGAGGCTCTTTCAGACGACAGCCGCATAACCCTTATTCCTGCTGGCGAGAATTTGGGTTTCGGCAAGGCGAACAATAAAGGATTGGAGCAGGCCAAAGGGAAATACATCTTCTTTCTCAATTCGGATACCCAGCTTCGGAATAATGCTATCAAGATGCTCTACGACTTTGCCGAACAATATCAGGGACGTCTTGGTGCATTAGGCTGTATTTTGGAAGACCGCCAAGGTCATCAGATTCATTCCTACGGACAGTTTCCAAAGATGAAAGATGACTTCCAGAAATTCATCTTGATTCCTATCCAAAAAGGGTTGCACCTGTATCAGCAGCCTATTATAGAATACCCCGACCAATGGATGAAAGTTGACTACGTTACTGGAGCCGATCTATTCGTCAATCGTCAGGTTCTTGATGAGTGTGGTGCTTTCCATCCTGCATTCTTCATGTATTATGAAGAGTCAGAAATGGAGCATCGTTTCCATTGTGGTGGCTACGACAATGTAATCATGAACGGACCTCGTATCGTTCATTTGGAAGGTGAGGGTGGCAAGATTGGCAACAAATCGAAATTCATTCGCGACACCTATCGGCAAGAGAGGAGTCTTTTTATCTATTTCAAGTTGACTGAACCACGCTGGAAATATTATATTTATCGCATCATTCATCCTGTATTGAGGCAGACCGTTTGGTTGAATCCCAACGTATCGCTTCACGACAAATGGGCATTCGTTAAACAACTTTTCGTCTCTATCAAACTCTAAGAATATGAATATACTCGTTGACGGTCGCATATGGTCTCTTTATTCTGCTGGCGTTGGTACATTCTTTACCAGTGCTATCTTGGAGTGGGCACGTCAATGTGACAAAGACACCTTTTATATCATTCTTCCTAAGGGTATTGATACGAAATACGAATTGCAAGATTTTCCAAACAACATTGTCTTGTTAAACTATGCAGGGCGATTCCCCCAAAGACTACCTAACATTTTTATCTTGCAGTTGTTAGTTCCCTATCTGTGCCGTAAGCTGCACATCAGTCTCTATTACTCGCCAGTTCCCCACTTGCCCTACTTCATCCCATCGAAGGTGAAGACGATGGTGACGGTTCACGATGTCGTCAATATTGAGATGGCTCATACCATGTCGTGGACAAACCGAATGGCTACAAGCATTTTCTTCTCACAAGCCATCAAGAAAGCAGATTATCTATGGACTAATTCTCATTATACAAAGTCGAAAGTAGATGAATATTTCCCTAAACGTTGTTGCAGAGATATTTTCGTTGGGGGAGCTGTTGACCGAAATGTATTCCATCCCAAGACACTTTCTGAACAGGATTATGAGGATATCAAAAAGAAATATGGCATTCATAACAAGTTTGTGCTTTTCGTAGGCTCTTTGGAACCACGGAAGAACCTTCGTTTTCTTTTGAACATTATACCCGACCTTTACAGGAAATACGGAATTCAATTAGTGGTAGTAGGCGGAAAAAGCTGGAAGAGTAGCGATATCCGGACCATAGTGGAGAATCCGGAATTCCCTAAAGAATCTACAATATTCTGCGGATATGTTACAAACAGCGAGTTGATGATGCTCTATAACATCGCAGATTGTTTTGTTTCTGCCGCCCTGATGGAGGGTCTCGGCATGCCTCAACTTGAGGCTTTACTTTGCGGTTGCCCGATTATAACAGCAAATAATTCTGCGATGACTGAGGTAGCCAAGGATAAAGACGGCGCTATGCTGATAGACGGATATCAGCCAGAGAAATGGCAAGATACGATACTACGAGTCATAGAAGAAAAGCCTACAGTCAACATCGAACAATTGGCAGAATACGATTGGGAAGTCGTCATCAGGAAACTGTCAGAACAATTAAACATGCAAGAAGAACGCTTATGATATATATCAACGGAAGATTCCTGACTCAGCCTATGACGGGTGTAGAGCGATATGCTTACAGCATCTGTAGAGCACTTGTCGATTTGCAACAATCTTTTGTTGTCGTCTGCCCCAATGCTGATATCCAACCGTGTTACGACACAAGTAACATGCAAATCATACGCTATGGAATTGGCAACTCTCACTTCTGGGAACAGTGTGTGCTTCCCTTCTTCTTCATAGGCAAAAAAGACTATATTGTGCTCAGTTTCATGGGGTTAGGTTCAATCCTGATACACAACAAGATCATGACTGTACACGACCTGTCTTTTCTCTATAATCGTTCATGGTTCTCAAAGACCTACTACTGGTGGTATAAACTGATGACTCCTTTAGCTATCAGAACATCTAAGGCAATCATTACCGTCAGCCATTTTTCAAAACAGGAGATTCTGCGTTTTTATCCTTTCATACAGGAACATAAAATCAATGTTGTTTATTGTGGCTTGGATACCAATAGATTTCATCCGCAGGAGACCGCATCACCTGCTGATCATCGTTTTGCCCTGGCCGTTTCGTCGCTTGACCCTCGTAAGAACTTCATGATGCTTATCCGTGCTTTCAAAGGCATCAAAGATTGTCAACTGTATATTGTTGGTAATCATCATCGTGTCTTCAGTCAGCAGGAAGAGTGGAATACGGAATCAGAAAATAACCATTTCTTGGGAAGAGTCGGCGATGAAGAGTTGCTTCGACTATATAATCAGGCCGAATGTCTGTTATTCCCTTCTATCTATGAAGGTTTTGGCCTTCCTCTCTTAGAAGCTATGGCGTGCGGATGTCCTGTTCTTGCTTCTGACATTCCTGTTTTCAAAGAGGTTTGTGGGGATGCCGCCAGATATTTCAATCCTTATGATTCCCAAAATATCAAAGATACAATTATCAATTATATAAACGACAAAGAACATCAGAAAGAGATCTTGCGTGAAAAGGGCCTTCAGATCATAAAGCAATTCTCTTGGACAGATTCTGCGAAGCGTATTATTCAACTTGTCCACTCAATGGACACACAGCATCGTGTGGTTTTATGATTGTCATGTGCATAGTGAATATCTCTGTCCTCATCGTCAACCGAATACAGTTCTATAAACTCATCAACGGAAAAGCAAAAGGAATATGGACAAAATAGTTTCTCCAACCCCCATAGCCATTCTTCTTGCCACATATAATGGCGAACGGCATATCAGAGAGCAAATTGACTCTCTGATAGGACAGACTTTTCAGCAATGGACCCTCTATATACACGACGATAATTCAAATGATGGAACTATAGCAATCATAAAAGAGTATGTCTCAAACTATCCGAACCGGATTGTATTGCTTGATTTTCCACCTACGTATGGAGCATGCCAGAATTTTCTTTGTATGCTTTATAAAGTTGAGGCAAAGTACTATATGTTTTCTGACCAGGATGATGTATGGTTACCCCACAAAATCGAACTGGAATATGAAAGAATGAAGGCGTTGGAGAGCATGTATTCCAAAACTCCTATGATTGTCCATACTAATCTTGTTGTTGTCAATGAACACTTGGAACCCATTAATAATTCTTTTTGGGAATACGAGAGAATATATCCCAAGACAGTTCAAACATATTCGGACTATGCTGCCGTAAACTGCGTTACCGGGTGTACGATGCTTTTCAATGAAGAAGCCAAAGAGGCTATCAAGAGACCTTATACGAACGCACTCATGCATGATGCTTGGATAACACTTTCTACAATAGCAGTTGGTGGTATTGTATATCCAATTGAAGAACCAACCATTCTTTATCGTCAACATGGTGAAAATACATTAGGTGCTAGGGATGCCAGCTTGTTAACATGGAAATATAAGATTCAACATCTCAAAGATGTCATCAATGCCAATATTCAGCATTACAAGCAAATGAATGCCATTAAAAAGATTTCATTGACAAGATACATATCCTCAAAAGTGAGATATAAAATCAATATTCGGAATAAATAATCTAACTCATGATTAGTGTTTGCATCGCTACATATAACGGCGAAAAGTATATAAAAGAGCAATTGTCGTCAATATTGAGTCAATTGTCAGACCAGGACGAGATTATCATCTCTGATGACCAATCTGCCGATCAGACCCTTCAGGAAATCAGGTCGATAAATGACCCACGTATTCACATTTATACCCACAAAAAAGACTTCAAAGCTCTATTCTCAATTGATAACTGCATTCATAATTTCGTCAACGCAATGAAACAGGCCAAAGGAGATATTATTTTTCTCTCTGATCAGGATGATGTATGGCTTCCTGACAAGGTTAAAACAATGACTCTAGCCTTACAACATAGCGACCTCGTTATGTCCGACTGTAGTATTACTGACGAAAAACTAAATATTAAAACGACATCATACACTGACTGTCGTCCCTTTAAGACAAGTATTCTAAGCAATTTCATCAAGTCATCATATTTAGGTAGTTGTATGGCTTTTCGACGGGCGGTATTTGAGCGTGCTCTACCTTTTCCGAAACACGGAGTGGGTCATGATTTATGGCTTGGCATGGTTGCCCGGAGATGGTTCAACGTCAGCTATGTCGCAAAACCATTAATGTTGTACCGGCGACATGAGGAGACGATTACTTATTGCGGAATGAAAAACAGAACATCGTTGTTGTTTAAAATTGCATATCGATTGTTTATTCTTAAAGCTTTATTTAGACTTTTAATCTAAATTACCGCTCTTTTGAAATTATCGTTGATTATACATTAATTATATATGTGTAAACGTTATCAATAAAGAAACTGATTGCGAATGAAGAAAACTATATTGCATATATCAAAATACTACTATCCCGACGAGGGTGGAATTGAGTCTGTAGCCAAATACATGGCTGAAGGATTATCGGATTATCGCAACATTGTGGTTTGCTATGATCATCATGGTCCTACTCGGGTAGAAGCCATTAATGGTATCACCGTCTATCGTATCGCCTCTTCTATCAAGGTGGCAAGTCAGGATATTATTTTTTCATACTATTCGCATCTGAAAAAGCTGATACGCCAATATCTGCCCGACATCATCATGATACATTGCCCAAATCCATTCCTATATCCCATTGTGTGTCATTTGAAACCCCAAAATTCAAAGTTGGTATTGCTGTGGCATTCTGATATATTAGGAAAAGGAATTCTCTATAAGTCGGTCAAATCGTTCGAACAGCAGATTCTGAAAAAATCAGATCTCATACTGACTACCAGCTTGAACTATGTTCATCCTTCAAGTCCCGTTTATGACTATCGTAACAAAGTGAAAGTAGTGCCAAACGGCATTGATACCCGTGATTTTATAGTATCAGCAGACGAGGAAAGTAAGATAGCGGAAATCCGACAAAGATTCGGTAACAGGAAAATCGTGTTATTTGTTGGGCGGCATGTCAAATACAAGGGGATTGATTATCTGATACGTGCAGAAAAGTACATACAGTCGGATTGTGTCATCGTCATTGGGGGGTGTGGTCCGGAAACAGAATCCCTGAAGAAGATGGTAACCTCTGATAGGATAAAATTCATCGGACGTATTCCTGATGAAGAACTGAAGTACTATTACCATGCTGCAGATATCTTCGGCTTTACCTCTATTACCAAACAGGAGGCTTTTGGTGTGGCATTAGCCGAAGCCATGTATTGCAAGTGTGTGCCCGTCACTTTCGCCATCGAGGGGTCTGGTGTCAATTGGGTTTCCATCCATAAGGAAACAGGTCTCGTTGTGCCTCGGAACGATGTAAAAGCCCTGGCCAGCGCCATCGATAACCTCATTGCCGACGACAAGCTTCGCTCCCGCTATGCCGAAGCTGCCCACAAGCATATCGTCGAGAATTTCACCAAGGAAAAGGCCGTTGCTGTGATGAACAGCATCTACAGCGAACTGCTACCAAATAATTGAATAATATGAAACGCATTCTCGCCTTCCTGCTCACCCTTGTCGCAACCATAACATGGGCGCAAAACACTAGTCTGTTCAACGAGTGGACAGAAACCGACAGATATGCGGCAGCTTACACAATGTTCGCTACCTCGTTTGGAGAAGAAGCACCAATCCAAAATACATGCTATCCTTACGACAAACTGAGCGATGACACCCTAATGATGGCGAGACAGACGGCACAGAATGCTGTCAGGAACCCTTTTGCCATTACGCCACAAACCTACAACATGAATTTTGCTCTTAGTGGAGATGAGCGTCCAGTCATCGGAGATTCATTTAGCGTATTTGCCGAAGGTGATTTGTTCCAACTCTCTTTCAAATGGACCAAAGGCGATGCATTCGGAACATTTGATGACACCACAGTCCTATCCTCAACTAAGGATTATGTCATCACAGAGAGCGACTATGAGCAATGGCTGCGTGTGACAGTAAGCGACAATGCAGGAAATACGCTGTTTACAAAGGATACATGGATAAGCAAGTTGCCTGTCCTATACATTGATACAGAAGATAGCATTCCCATCACATCCAAGACAGACTATGTGACAGCAAAACTCCGTATCCAAGGAAACGCAGAATACGAGCAGCAATATATGGGCGAGACGGAGATTCGAGGTAGAGGTAATTCCTCTTGGGCAGGGTATCCGCAAAAACCTTACAAATTGAAGCTTGACAAAAAGACGGGTCTTTTCGGCTTTGGCAAGAGTAAGCATTGGGTGCTCATCTCCAATTTTAACGACGAGAGCTGCCTGCGTAACTATATTGCCAGCAGACTCGCAAAGCAACTTGATATTATCGGAATGGACATGACATGGGTAGATGTGGTGCTCAATGGCGAAGTAAAAGGATGCTACATGTTAAGCCAGCATGTCAGGGTTGACAAGAACAGCGTAGACATCTTCGATTGGGAAGACGAGGCAGAAGATATTGCTGACGACTTGTTCAATCTTGTCAAGGATGATAGCGCTTTGGCAGAGGAAGACAAAAAACTGCTTGAAAAGACAATGGAGCAGAATCTTTCATGGGTGACAGACGGAAAGGTTACTTTCAAGGGGCAAACATATAACCTTTCCGACTATGACCTGAAGAAAGATTACGACATCACAAAGGGCTACCTGTTTGAAGCCTCACAAAAGACTGCCCCTTCACATTTCCTGACACCTCAGAATGTGAACATTGAAGTGAGTGCTCCGGAATACCTCTCCACGAATAGTGCAATGTTCTCATATGTAAAGACTATTTGGAGTGACTTCGAGGCTGAGTATTGTCAGACACCTTCAATGGGAGGCAAGGACTTTGCTAAACACGCCGATATGAAGTCAATGGTTGGGAATTGGCTCATAAACGAAATCATGGGACAAAGTGACCTGGTCAATAGTCGTCACAGCTATATCGCAGACGATGGCAAGATTCACTTTGGCCCTGCATGGGATTTCGACCATAGTAGCAGCAGCATAAGTGCCACTACCCGAGTGGATTTCTTTTATACGTTTGCAGATTGGCTAACCTCACAAGATTTGCTGAATCTAACCTATTACCCCAAATGGTTCCCCGATCCTTTCCTGTGCCAGATGGCATACGATACTTATTGGAATGTGGCACGTCCCTTTATATTAGATTTTATATCGGAAGGTGGCGAGATGGATACCAAATATGCACTTTTTGCCGAAGCAGCTCAGACCAACGACCTCCTTTGGGGTGACTATCCTCAACCAAATCCCTATGCATTAATACGCACAGCGGCAGAAGATGTTGAGTATCTTAGGACATTCTTCCTCGGGCATATCGAATGGCTTGACCTGCAGTTTGCATCTGTAAGAAAGCTTGTCGAAGCCATGAACTCAGTGTGTACATACCCCTGCGACCCAGACATAATAATAGATGGCATACAGGAACTGAATTCTGAAAAGCAATTAGGTGCTCGAAAGGTAATCCATGGCAATCATCTCTACATCCTCAAGAACGGCAAGACCTATTCTGTTGAAGGGACGAGAATAAGGTAATTTATCCACTAGTGTCCACTAAAAAAATGGGCGAGTTAAAAAAACAATGAATTTTTCAATGAATAAAACAAGCAGTTTCAGGTCGAAAATAATACTTCTCATTTCATTTTTCTTCTTTGTGTCACCAGGGAGGATGATGGCAGAGATTCCTATTGTGGCGTATTTAGGTATGCCTGTTCAGGAGTCCAACATCAGCAGGTTTAAAGAGTTAAGAGAGGCCGGATTCGATATCTCTATTTGTTTTTATGAAGATACCCCTGTCGATACACTCCTTCGAATACTCGATGATGCACAAAAATGCAAAGTCCGACTCTTAATAAGCAGCGGTTGGGTGTCTGCACAGCCCCATGTCGGCATACCAAGGCTGAAAAACCATCCTGCGCTCTATGGATACTTCCTGCAAGACGAACCTTGGCC
>CADBSN010000153.1 GCA_902797255.1 uncultured Bacteroidales bacterium
AACTTTGCAGCTAATAACTAAAACTCAGTTTACTATTATGATTACGATTAAGAATGAGAATGGCGTCTATGTTGCTTCTTTTGAAGGCCGTTTAGACGCACCTGCGGCTCAGAAAGCCCAGGATGAGCTTGAACCACTGCTTGCTAATGCCGACAAGGAAATTGTGCTTGACTGTACGAATCTCGAGTACATCAGTAGCCCGGGTCTTCGTCTGTTCCTCCGTCTTCGCAAGGAGGTCGCTAACAAAGGTGGCAAGGTTTCTATCCTGAACATCAATAATGAAGTCAAGGATGTGTTCGTGTTGACAGGATTTGACGAATTCTTCGACTTCAACAATGGTTAAGCATAGGCTTTTTGATTCCTAATACCTATTTAATATTATGAGGGAGACAGAGTCAGCCAGTATCGTCAAACGCTTGGAAACGATGATTCGTGAGCAATGGGACTGCGATGCATTGACGGATTACGGTAGTGATGTGACCTATAAGTATAGTGGCGTAGCCAAGCGAATATGCTATTTCCACTTGCTGTTCGAGTCGTTGGGCATTAAGCCCGGCGACAAGGTGGCCATCTGTGACAAGAACAGTAGCAACTGGGCCATCGCCATGCTTGCCGTGCTGACCTACCATGCCGTAGCAGTTCCTCTGCTGCCCGACTACAGCAAGGAGCAGTTGAAGATGTTGTGCGAGCATTGTGACGCCAATTTTATGATTGCCTCCTACCGACTGGCAAACCTGTGGCCGGAAGGACAGTGTCCCATGTACATGATTGACATTGGGGATTTGCTGGCTATGTCGCCTTCAATATATACCGACGAGGTGGAGGACAAGGCTTATGCCCTGTTCGCCAAGCGCTATCCCAATGGGTTTACCAAAGAGCACGTACACTTTGAGGCTGAGAATCCTGACGATCTGATGATCCTGAGTTACACCAGTGGCTCGACAGGTAATCCGAAGGGCGTGATGCTGCCTTGGCGCTCGCTGCAGTCGAACATGCAGTTTGCTGCCAATGCATTACCCTGCGAAAAAGGCATGCGTGCGTTTCTGATTTTGCCGATGGCTCACATGTTCGGCTTTGCCTTCGACTTCCTCTATGGAGTCACATGTGGAGCCCATTTGTTTATCCTGACGAAAATACCAGCTCCGAAAGTAATCTTGGAAGCCTTTGCCACCATCAGACCCAACTATTTCCTCTGCGTTCCCCTGGTGATGGAGAAGATTATCAATGCCAAGGTGATACCGACACTGAACAAGCCCGTTATGAAGGTATTGTTCAAGATTCCTGGCATACACCAGCTGATTTGCAGACAGATTCGCCAACAGCTGACAATAGCGCTGGGTGGCAACTTCTACGAGGTTATCATGGGTGGTGCAGCGCTGAGCAAGGAGGTAGAGAGAATCCTGCGCATGGTGGGATTCCGTTTCACCATTGGCTATGGTATGACTGAGTGCGGCCCCATCATCACTTACTCAGACTGGAAGGAACACCGTCCTGGCTCGTGCGGCAAGGCTGCCCTGAATATGGAGGTGAAGGTTGACAGTCCTGACCCCATGAACATCCCTGGCGAGATTATTACGAAGGGTCCCAATATGATGCGGGGCTATTACAAGAACGAAGAAGCTACCAAGAGCACCATCGACGAGGACGGATGGTTGCATACTGGCGATTTAGCTGTCGTTGATAAAGATGGTTTCTTCTTCATTCGCGGACGTAAGAAGAACATGCTGTTAGGCTCCAACGGACAGAATATCTATCCTGAGGAGGCTGAAGACCAGGTGGTCAGCCACTCCATTTTCGAAGAGTGTGTTGTTGTGCAGCGTGAGGGTAAACTGGTTGCGCTGGTCTATGTGTCAGATATGATGCTGAAGAAACTGGGAACGACGCGCGAAGAACTTGACTTGGAGGCCATTCGTCGCGACGTGAACCTGCATCTGCCTAACTACTGCCAACTGTCGAAAATGGAACAGCGTGATGAGGAATTTGTGAAGACACCAAAGAAGAGCATCCGCCGCTTCTTATACAAATAAGCGTAGCAATAAGATGGAACGAAATGCATATCTCATAAAACGGGCGATGGGCAACTTCCTGTTTGCCTCCGTCGTGACAATGCTCATTAACCAGCTGACTGCCACGGTGGATGGTATTATAGTTGGCCATATAGTATGTCCTGATGCTTTAGCAGCCATTACGCTATTCATTCCTGTTTCGCTTGTCATTACGGCAATGAACACTTTCGTAGGCATTGGTGCCACCATCCTGGCTGCCAAAGC
>CADBSN010000154.1 GCA_902797255.1 uncultured Bacteroidales bacterium
ACGGATATCTTCGATGGTACCTTGTGCGACAACCCTGCCGCCATCTTTTCCACCTTCTGGTCCCATATCGATGATATAGTCTGCTTGATTGATGACATCTAGATTGTGTTCAATCACAATCACCGTATTTCCTTTTTCAACCAAACGATTCAGAACAGCCATCAAAGCTTTGATGTCCTCATAATGGAGACCTGTGGTGGGCTCGTCAAGTATGTAAAGGGTGTTTCCCGTATCTTTACGGCTAAGTTCCGTAGCCAATTTCACTCGCTGGCTCTCACCTCCCGAAAGGGTCGATGAAGGTTGTCCTAACTTGATGTATCCCAATCCTACCTCTTGTATCACCTTTATTTTATTAAGGATGTTCGGTTGGTTCTCAAAAAACTCCACAGCATGATTGATGGTCATATCGAGCACATCTGCGATAGATTTTCCCTTGAACTTGACCTCACAAGTCTCACGGTTGTAGCGTTTTCCGTGACACACCTCACAAGGCGAAAGCACATCGGGTAGGAAATTCATAGCGATGGTCTTGTAGCCGTTTCCTCCACAGGCCTCACAACGACCTCCTGCCACATTGAACGAGAAACGTCCAGGCTTGTATCCTCGCACGATTGCTTCAGGCAATTTAACGAACAGGTCGCGTATATCGCTGAACACACCTGTATAGGTAGCAGGATTGCTACGAGGGGTACGTCCGATGGGTGACTGATCGACCGTCACCACTTTATTGATGAGTTCCAGTCCCTCAACAGTATCGTAGGCAAGCGGCGCACGGAGCGAACGATAGAGATGCTGACTGAGGATAGGTTGCAAGGTATCGTTGATAAGGGTAGATTTCCCACTTCCGCTCACACCCGTCACACAGATAAGTTTCCTGAGTGGGAACGATACAGACACATTCTTCAGATTGTTGCCTCGACAACCTTCCAACCTCACAGCCCCTGATTGCTCTGTCCGATTCACTCGCACAACACTAACCCCCTCTCCACGAAGGTAACGGGCGGTGAGGGTGTCGGTCTTCAGCAAGTCCTCAGGCGTTCCTTGGAACATCACTTCCCCACCCTTTCGTCCTGCGAGGGGTCCCATATCGATGATATAATCTGCTGCGAGCATCATGTCTTTATCGTGTTCAACCACGATAACTGTATTCCCTTCATCACGTAACATCTTCAGCGAGTTGATAAGTCGCTGATTATCACGTTGATGCAGTCCGATGCTGGGTTCATCGAGGATATAGAGCACATTCACCAGTTTTGCCCCAATCTGTGTAGCCAATCGAATACGCTGACTCTCACCACCCGACAAACTCATCGTACTGCGGTTGAGCGACAGGTAGTCGAGACCCACATCAAGCAAGAACTGCAGACGACTCTTGATTTCCTTCAGAATCTCCGCAGCAATCTTCTGCTGCTTGGAGGTGATTCGGTCATTCACCTTGTCCACCCACTCATACAGGTCCTTTAAGTCCATCGTAGCCAACTCGTAGATATTCTTGTCGGCAAACCGGTAGCTCATCGCCTCCTGATTGAGTCGCGAGCCGCCACATTCTGGACAGACCGTGATGCTGTCGAACGAATCGGCCCATCGTTGAGCCTGAGTGGAGTTCTCACTCTCGCGCAACTGATTGATATAGCGTCCCAACCCATCGTAGGTGGTATAGAAATCGTTCGTCTGATGAATCAAGGCAGCAGGAATGCGGATGCGTTCGTTGCACCCATAGATGAGGTCGTGAATCACTTCCTCTGGCAATTCACTCACTGGTGTATAGATACTCTGGTCGTAGTGTTCGAGTACGGCCTGCACCTGCCAGAATATCATGGTGTTACGGTATTTCCCCAATGGAGCAAGAGCTCCATCATGAACAGAGAGCGTTTTATCGGGTATGATTTTGTCACGATCGATAAGACTGATATACCCCAATCCCTTACAGCACGGGCAGGCACCTTGAGGCGAATTGAATGAAAAATTGTTGGGAGCCGGATCGTGATAACTGATACCTGTGGTAGGACACATAAGGCGACGCGAATAATACTTTATCTCATCCGAGTCTTTATCGAGCATCATGATGAGGCCGTCACCCAGACTCATGGCGGTCGCCACACTCTTAGCCAGCCGCTCGCGATCTTTGCTACTGACTGCCAGCCGGTCTACCACCACCTCGATGTTGTGGTTCTTATAGCGGTCGACACGCATATCTACCACCATCTCCTGCACCTCCCCATCAATACGGACATGCAGGTACCCCTTCTTCATCAGCCCTTCAAACAGTTCACGATAATGACCCTTACGGCGACGGACCACAGGAGCCAGGATGTAGATGCGGCGGCCCTCATAATGCGAAAGAATAAGGTCGAGAATCTGCTCCTCTGTGTATTTCACCATCTTCTCACCCGTAGCATGACTATATGCATCAGCCGCACGGGCAAACAACAAACGAAGATAATCATACACCTCCGTCACAGTCCCCACAGTACTTCGTGGATTCTTGTTAGTGGTTTTCTGCTCAATGCTGATTACCGGACTCAAGCCTGTAATCTTATCGACCTCAGGACGCTGCATGCCTCCAAGGAAGTTACGCACATAAGCCGAGAATGTCTCGATGTATCTTCGTTGACCTTCGGCGAAGATGGTATCGAAAGCCAAACTTGACTTACCGCTACCACTCAGTCCAGTGATAACGGTAAGGCTGTTTCGAGGTATTTTTACATCAACATTCTTGAGGTTATGGACCTTCGCACCATACACCTCAATCCAATCAGTTATCATAATCTTTCCACCCCTTCAACACATTGATAGCTTTCTTGATGTCGTATTTGGTTCCGTCGCTTCCTGTCGCTTTCAGATGGAGGAAATAGACACCATCCTTCACATACTTACCGTTCTGACGACCATCCCAGCCCTTATCCACATTCGAGAGGTCGAAACTATAGACTTTCTGTCCCCAGCGGTTCACGATTACGCCCGACATCTGTACAATCGACTGATAAGTCACCTCGAATATGTCGTTTATCTGATCTCCATTGGGCGAAAAACCATCCGGACACGAGAGCTTCGAAGTCGTGATGTTGATTTTGAATTCATCGGATTCGTATTCGATATCTTCCTCATCTTCCTTTGAGAACGTCACATACAGTTTGATACCGTATGCGCCAGAGCTTTCCAGCGTATAGGTTGTGTTTTCTTCAAACCGATCCAGAATAGGTTTGGTTTCCCCGTCTTTCGTGTTATAAAGTTTCCACTCACACTTTGCCTCCCACCCGATGTTATCCTCAAGGTTGGCGAACATCTTGATTTGCAGAGGAGCATTCTCCGTCTTATCGTCACCTGGCGACATCTCCTCGTCTCTGGGTGTAGGAACATCGTTGATGATTTCTGTAACCGAATATGCAATGGTAGGTTCAGCCGACTGTGCAAACCCACAAAGGGAGTACAGACAGCAAGTAAGAAATGCGATGATTGAACTATTGAGTCTATTCATATGATCATTTATTTATTCTGCAAAGATACAAAAAAATACTTAATGTATACACATTATAACGAAGAATAATCTCATTTATTGCCCCGTTTTCCACTCCACCCCCATTTTTTGTCTTCATACAACCTCAAAGGAAGCGACTCACTATTGACATTCAATTCCCACTCTATAAAAACATGAGATTTGATGGCGTCTAAAAAGGTAGAGAGCTGACACCTAAATTATCTTATAACTAACAACCATTAACTTAATTATTAGGGCAACTGGTGAAAACGATTTGATAAAAGAAATTGAAGTATATTTTGACTTTGTCAAAGACAAAAACAGTACGAACAGAATTGAAAGGGAAAAAAAATGACAAAAATAGTAAACGAGCAATTGCCAAATGGTAAATATTTAGTAATTTTGTACCCCAAATAAATAAGGTAATAGATTATGGGCTATAAATCAATGAAAATCTTTTCGGTTGTCTGTGCATTTCTGTTCATCTGTATGAGTGCTTGGGGACAATCCAAGCACGAGATAAAAGCAGGAGAAACGCTGTACAGCATCAGTCAGACATACGGAGTATCCGTTCAAGCCATTCAGGCGGTGAATCCAGGATTGGGCGAAACCATCATGACCGGACAAACCATCAACATACCTGCCAAGAGTGGCGTTACAGCGAAGAGCACTCAGGAACCGACTCAGCAGCAACATATCATCATCCGTTCGACAGATCTCAATCAGAACATGCCTGTAGCACAGACTGTACAGGCTTCTGCCGATATTCCACCTTGCAAACAGACATACGAGGTGAAAAAGAAAGAGACGCTCTACAGCATCGCTCAGCAATTCGAAGTAACGGTTGAAGAGATTCTCGCCGTAAACCCATCCATCCAACCTGACAAAAAAGACAAGATCAAGAAGGGTCAGGTGCTCTGCATCCCATATACACAAGCTGAATTGGCAGCCATGCAACCTGTTGAGGAGGAAGAGGAAGTCATCATTAAGGAACCTGTTCCTGTGAACTTCGCAGTCATCATGCCTTTCGGATTGAGCCAGCAAAAGAAGACCCGTGAGGCTATCACAATGATTGACTTCTACGAAGGTGTCATGATGGCGGTTGCCGAGATGAAGAGAGATGGCGTGAGCGGCAAAGTGTATGCGTACGACGAAGAACAGATTGACAGCGTGCTGGCACTGCCTCAGATGAAGACGGTAAACCTCATCATTGGTGCGAAAGAGGCTGACAATATCAACAAACTGAAGGCATTCACAGAAAAGAACAACATCAGCCTGGTGGTACCCCTCTCATCGTCGACCACTCTTGTGAACAATACGCACAACGTGTATCAGGTGAACCAGAAGATGGGCAGCGATATCTACAACCGTGCATTCGCTTCGTTTTCTGCAATGCATCCCAACGCCAATTACGTCTTTGTGAACATTGAAGAACAGATGGACAAGGCTGATTACACAGTACTGCTGAAGAACTTCCTCAACTCAGAGGAAATCAGCTACTCCAACTGTGACTTCAGCGACATGAGCAACCTTATTGAACTGTTGTCGAAGAACAAGGAGAACTACATCATCCCATCGTCAAGCACAAAGACAGCTTTCGACCGTCTAGTGAAGAAATTGGAAGAGCTGGAGTTGGACGCCTTCAAACTCAACTTATTTGGGTATCCAGACTGGCAGGCGTTTGCAGACAAGTCCATCGATGCGTTCAAGAAGTACCAATGCACGTTCTTCACTAGCTTCTATAACAACCCTAACGACACAGAGACCCACGCATTCAACCTGCGCTTCCGCAACTCATTCGGTCGTGATCAGTACAACACATATCCTCGCTACGGTATGTTGGGATATGACATCGCGAACTTCTTCGTAAGGAACATGTATGTAGAAGGTGAGGATTTCGCAGCAAATATTGAGAACCTAACCAGCGAATCGCTTCAGAACCCTATGCATTTCACGCACAAGAACTCATGGAGCGGATTCATCAATAACGCGATGATGTTCGTGAAGTACAATCCTGACGGAACGATTAGTGTGAAACAACTTTGAGAATGTAAATAAGCAACATGAAGCGACTTGCATTATTACACATAATCGCCTTTACATTATGCTTGTCACTCCACGCTCAGGTGGGTGAGAAGCGTACAGATTTTGCCATAGGTGCTAATGCAGGTATGCTGATGACGAAGATGGATATAACACCAACCATCAAACAGGACTTCAAATATTCACCTACGTTCGGGTTCTCGGCACGCTTTATCTGTGAGAAATATTTTACAGCGATTTGTGGTGTGGCAGCAGAAGTGAACTTCGCCAATCTGGGATGGAAAGAGGTGATTGAGGACGGAAGCGGTAATACCTACAGCCGCGACCTGACTTACATTCAAGTACCGATTCTCATGCAGATGGGTTGGGGTCGTGAACGAAGAGGAGCTAAGTTTGTGTTTGAGGCTGGACCGCAATTCGGATTCAATTTGGGAAGCAAAGAGACATATGGTGGAGGAGTATGGGACACTTCGAAACGTCCGAACAAAGTGGTGGAGCAATACGGACTGGCTGTCGATCACAAAATCGACTACGGTATCGCCGGAGGTATCGGACTGGAGGTATCGACCCCTGTCGGACATTTTCTGCTAAATGCCAGATACTATTATGGATTAGGTGATGTGTTCGACAATAGCAAGAAAGGCGATTTCACCCGCTCAGCCCACCAAACCATCTCAGCAAAGATAACGTATCTGTTTGATTTGGTGAAAACGAAATAAGGGAAGGAAGGATGGATGGCTGAACACCAGAAACTCCTGAACTCAAAAATACAAAAGGATTATTTATCAAACTAAAATAACTTATGAAAAGACTAACAGCAACAATCCTTACAGGAATCTTATCGCTACAGGCGATAAACATGAATGCACAGACAGATAAGGTGGCATACCTTTTCACGTATTTCACAGGTAACGCACCAGAGCAAGAGCAGATTTGCTATGCATTGAGCGACGACGGCTACAACTGGACTCCACTCAACAACGGCAAACCCGTCTTGGCATCCGACACACTTGCCTTTACCGGTTGTGTGCGCGACCCACATATCCTTCGATGTGAGGACGGAAAGACATTCTACATGGTGGCTACAGACATGAAGTCAAGTCTTGGATGGTCTTCCAACCGAGGAATGGTTCTCATGAAAAGTACCGACCTGCTCCACTGGGAACATACCGTGATTCACTTCCCTACCAAGTTTGCAAACGAATGGAGGAACGTACAACGTGTGTGGGCACCAGAAACGGTGTATGACCCCCATAGCGGTAAATATGTAGTGTTCTATTCGCTCTGGTCAACAACCAATCAATACGACAAGATTTATTATAGCTATGCGAATGACGACTTCACGGATATCACAGAACCCAAGCTACTGTTCGACGACACAAAGGCTGCTATAGATGGAGATATCGTCTACAACAAGGAGGACGGACTGTTCCACCTATTCTATAAGAGTGAAGCTGGAGGTGGTATCTACCAGGCAACCACGAAGAGCATTCTTCCAGAACCAGGTCAGAAACCAGGCGAGCATTGGACCAAGATTCCTACAAGAGTAGAAGTCAGCCGTAATGCAGTAGAAGGTGTGGGTGTATGTCAGGCAATCGACGGAAAGAGTTGGATTGTGATGTACGACTGCTACACAGCCGGTCACTATCAATTCTGTACCAGCCAAGACCTGAAGACCTTCAAGTTTGTACAGGACACCAAGACTCAGGGTGTGTTTACACCAAGACACGGAACCATGATTCCTATCACTCAGGCAGAGAAAGACCGACTCCTCGCAGCATTCCCATCAACCAAGCAACCTATCCTCGAAGGTTATCATGCTGACCCAGAGGTGCTCTACTCGAACAAAACCAAAAAGTACTATATCTACTCCACCACAGATGGTTTCCCTGGATGGGGAGGCTATTACTTCCAAGTGTTCTCATCTGACAACCTCATCGATTGGAAGAATGAAGGCACTATGCTCGACGTAAAATCCGATCAGGTGCCTTGGGCAAAAGGAAACGCTTGGGCTCCTGCCATTGAAGAAGTGAAGCAGAAGGACGGTACCTATAAGTACTATTTCTATTATAGTGCGGATGCTGGCAGACGCAAAGAGATTGGTGTTGCGATTGCAGACGATCCTTGCGGACCATTCGTTGACTTCGGAAAGCCAATCATCAGCGAATCGCCTGTAGGAAGAGGTCAGCAGATTGATGTAGATGTATTTACCGACCCC
>CADBSN010000155.1 GCA_902797255.1 uncultured Bacteroidales bacterium
AAGGAACTGAAAGAGATGATCAACAATCAGCAGATTATCCATCAACAACCAACCCACATCCTTCAAGAAGCCGAATATGCTGTTGCACCCGCTTTCGATCCAACCCCTGTAACACATATCAACATTCCATCTGAGAACATCCAGAATGCTGTGGAATATGTGGAGCCCACTCCCCGTTCAATGAAAGAGGTGGAAGAGATGCAAATAAAGGAAGCGCTACAACGCAACCACTTCAACCGCAGCAAGACAGCAAAAGAGTTGGGTATCAGCGAACGAACACTGTACCGAAGAATCAAAGACTATGGATTGGAAAAAGAATAGAATCATCATCGGCCTCTGCTTAATTTCATTGGTCACGTTGATTGCCTGCAAAATCGAATATTCGTTCAATGGTGCCAGCATCAACTACAACGAAGTGAAAAGCATCTCGCTGACCAAATTCCCCATCCGTTGTGCCTATGTGTGGGCCCCTATGGAAGGTATGTTTTATAACAGCCTCAGCGACTCGTATGCAAAGAAGACCAAGTTAAAGGTGCTGAAGAAAAATGGCGACCTGCAACTCACTGGCGAAATCACAGAGTACAGCCAGACGAACAAATCCATCTCATCTGACGGATTTTCTGCCCAAACCCAATTGAAGATGACCGTCAATGTGCGCTTCAAGAATACGAAAAAGCCAGATAAAGACTTCGAACAATCTTTCTCAGCTGTCACTCAGTACGATTCCAAGCAACAGCTCACATCTGTTCAAGAACAGTTAGTGCAAGAGATGATTGACGATATTGTCAGCCAGATTTACAATGCGACCGTTGCAGATTGGTAAAAAAATCACAAATTCGCAGAAAAATTGCACAATCTGCACAAAACGTTTTGCCATATCAGAAAAAAGTAATAACTTTGCAACTCATTTGTGATATCAATTATGTGTGATTCACGTTGATTCGTAACATTCAAAATTAAAAATAACAAAAGAAAAATGTATCCATTAATTATTGTACTTGTGATTCTCGCTGCTATCTGCATGTGTGGAATCGTATTGATTCAAGAGTCAAAGGGAGGAGGTCTTGCTTCAGGTTTCTCTTCTTCAAACCAGATTATGGGTGTCCGCAAGACTACGGACTTCCTCGAGAAAGCCACATGGGGATTGGCAATTATTATGGTTGTGCTTAGCGTTGTATCTATGGCATTCGTGACCAGAACAACTGCAGAAGAGCAACCACTCACAGCTCCAATCACAACCCAGACAGACGCTAACAACGTACAGTCATTCCCTGCTGCAACTCAGCAAGCACCAGCACAGAACACTTCTAATGATGCTCAGGCTCCAGCCGAGGCTCCAGCTCCTACTACAGAAGAATAAGTCGTAACCCTGTAAATCTGTTATAAGATGAAAAGGGTACGTTGTCCGAAATGTGACTCCTTCATTGTATTCGACGAAACAAAATACAATGAAGGGCAGTCACTTGTTTTTGTTTGTTCTGGATGCAAGAAAGAGTTTAAAATCCGTATAGGCAAGTCGAAGATGACAAACATCCACGAGGAACGTCAGATTGACGAAAACGCCTATAGTCAAGACTACGGTAGCATCATCGTTGTTGAGAACAAGTTCGCCTTCAAGCAAATCATACCGCTCAAATTGGGAGATAATGAATTTGGACGATATCTCAAAGGGACAAATATCAATAAACCCATTGAGACGAGCGACCCCAGCATTGACACCTTCCATTGTGTCATACGAGTGGAACAAAACGCACGTGGGCAACTCAAATACATCCTACGTGATGCACCAAGCGACACAGGGACTTTCTACATGAACCAAATCCTGAAAGATTCAGACCGCATCAATCTGGAAGACGGAGCCATCATCACCATTGGGGCCACTACCCTTATCCTGAGAGCGGCACAGAGCTGATCTAGCTCTACTCTGAATCACACATCAGTTAACTGAAAACTAAAAAACATGAGCGACTTATTCGACACGATGCTATCACAAATCATACAGACGTCAAACCCTGGCGTGTTCTTTAACTCATTCCAGAAGAACTACCACTGTTTCGATAATCTGCAGATGCGGAACGATCCCAAAATCAATCCATTCAGCACCGTCTATAACGAGAGTTATCATATCGTCGTAAGTGTGCAACACGGAACGATGAACCTGATCATCAACGGGCAAGAGGTACGACTGAAGTCAAATGACTTCCTGATCATTATGCCGTTCACCAAAATCGAAGTACTCACCTCCTTCTGCAGTTTCTTCGGTTGCGCCATCACAAATTACATTGCGCTTGACATCTACAACAAGATCGGGACTCCTGACAACATCACAGAAAACTGCTACACGTTCCATCATTACCATTTCCACCCACAACAGACAGAAATGATGCTGGACGACTACTTGCGCCTCAAGGGTATCACGCTCCGTCAGGCAACCTCGCTTCATGAGGAAATGCTGAAATCTGCTATCGGTATCTTTTTGTCCCACATGTTCTCGTTCATAGCCGTAACTTCCAAAATAGAATACAAGTCACCTCTATATCTCCGACAGGTGTTTGATAAATTCCTATTTGCCCTCAGCCAGAACTACGCCACAGAGCGCAAAGTGGAGTTCTATGCCAAGCAGCTCGATGTTCCGACAAAACACATCACGGCAGCAACCAACCGCTACGCCGAGAAGACCGCTTCGAGAGTCATCAACGAATATGTTATCTTCAAAATCAAAGCCGTACTCTACAACAACCAACTTAGCGTGAAGGAGATAAGCGATATGTTCAATTTTCCAAGTCAAAGTTTCTTTGGTCGTTATTTTAAACGTGTCGCAGGTTATTCACCTATACGATTTATGAGCATACATAGTAAGAAGTTGTCGAAACAAAATCCATTCATGCCATGAAAAAGAATCCGACCAACCGATATATTGAAGATACTATGGCACGAATCGGAAACATGGTCCGATACACGGCCCAGTACAACGACTACGTGGCTCTATACGACAATCTATACAATCGTACACGTCTGTCCGACATCTACGCACCCGACAAGACCTATCTCATGGGCGACTTCACATGTCTTTGGCTACTTCAGGGAGAAGCCCTTATTACCATCAACGGGAAGAATCAGGTGATGGCTCGAAAGTCAATCGTCATCATCCCCATGCAGGCAGCCTTTAAGGTCCAGCAGGTTGCGCCCGACACACGATTTGCGTTGATTCGTTACTCCGAAACAGCCATCATCCAAAGCATCAAAGACCTCGGGCTCTATATGAATCGCTTCCTGCCAGGACAGTTTGACGTGAACACCCTCTCTGGCGATGCATTCAAGGAAATTACCGGTCTATACGAGGACTTTTGCCTAGGTCTAGGTCACAAAGAGCTGAAGTACCTCAACATCTTTGCACGTAGTTTCTGCGACCTCATTCTGGTGTTCCTACTCAACACCTTCAGCATCGACACCAAGATTAAGGGAAAGGCTATTTCGCGTCAGGAGACCGTCTATCGTCAGTTTATCGACATGCTCAACATCTATGCCACTCGCGAGCGCGAAGTGCAGTTCTATGCAGACCAACTCAACATATCGCCCAAATACCTTTCGACTGTCACCCAAACCTACAGCGGCAAGAACGCCAGCGAATGGATTGCCGACTATGTTGTAGGACTGGCCATCGAAATGATGCGTGAAAAACGCTGTAAGATTCAGGACATAAGTGCCAACCTCAACTTTCCCACACAGAGTTTCTTCGGCCGCTATTTCAAGCGCACTACCGGCCTTTCGCCAAAACAATACGTATCGAAATACTTCGACAAGGATTAACCGACTATTCAACATAAGTAAACATGAGACTCATTCCAACCTATAAATGGGCAAAGAACGTAAGATCCGCACGGATCTCCAACCAAAGTTTCACTAGGAAACCCTGGGCATCAGGACTTATACTCATTGTATGCGTCATCATCGCCATGCTGTTGGCCAACCTGCCCTTCACGCGCGACCTCTACCACAATTTACTCAACACCAGCCTTTCGATGAGCATTCAAAGCCCATCATTGGTCGATGGGTCGCATTTCATCGACTGGGTATTCCCAAAGGACATGACTGTCGAGAAGTTCATCAACGACATTCTCATGGTTATCTTCTTCTTCACCGTCGGACTCGAAATCAAGCGTGAAGTCAGTTGTGGCGAACTCTCCTCCCCCAAGAAAGCCATGTTGCCAGTCATCGCAGCAGCAGGCGGAATGCTCATGCCGGCCATCATCTATATCCTCTTCAATCACGGTACCGATGCTTCGAGCGGATGGGGAATCCCCACAGCAACGGATATCGCCTTTGCAGTAGGCATCATGTCCATCTTGGGCAACCGAGTTCCCATATCGCTCAAGGTGTTCCTCACGGCACTCGCCATCGCTGACGACCTTGGAGCAATCCTCGTTGTAGCATTCTTCTATGGCGGACATATCAACTTCATGCTGCTCGCCATCGCAATCGTGCTGCTGGCAGCCATCTACATCATGAATAAGATGGGCGAGAAACGCATGATATACTATCTCATTCCAGCCATCGCAGTCTGGTTCCTATTCTACTATGCAGGCATCCATGCCACCATGTCAGGTGTCGTGATGGCCTTCATGATACCGATGCAAGGACGCTACACACGCGCCTACCTCGAACGTAAGAATCGCGAATACGAACGTCGTCTCGTCGAATATGAGAGTTATGACGATGTGGAGGGTGAGATCAACCAAGAATTCCCGAACGACATGCAGCGCCATTGCTTGCGTCGCATGAGTTCCATCAGTAACAACACCATGGGCATGTCCTACAGATTGGAACATGCACTCAATCCATGGGTTAATTTCTGTATCATGCCAATCTTCGCACTCGCCAATGCAGGTGTAGAGATTCCCGACCTCAGCTACTTCAACATCTTCCAGTGGTCACCAGAGTTGGGAAGTGTAGGAATGGGTGTGTTCTTCGGACTCCTGCTCGGAAAACCTATCGGCATCACCCTTGCCAGCTTCCTGGCCATCAAACTCAAAGTTGGCGAGATGCCTAAACGATCTACATGGCCTATGCTCTTTGCTGTAGCATGTCTGGGAGGTATCGGATTCACCATGAGTATCTTTGTCGACACCCTCTCCTTCGGCGACTATCCTGAAGTCACAGAG
>CADBSN010000156.1 GCA_902797255.1 uncultured Bacteroidales bacterium
AAAACAATCAAAGGTATGAAAGCAAAGATTTTAATGATTGCCATGATGGCAATTTGTGGAGCGCTCAGTTTCACTGCTTGTAGTGATGACGACGATGAAATGTCAAATCACGACCGTTATCAGAAAGCTGTTACAGAAAATGTAAAAGCTAACAAGAAGCACGACAAGGCTATCTTGCTCGTTGCATTCGGTAGTACTTGGCAGCAGGCTTATGATGCATTCGACGCAACAGTTGAGGCTACAAAGAAGCAGTTCCCAGACTATGACGTATTCCTCAGCTTCTCGAGTGTTATCTGTATCAACCGTGCAGCAGCAGGTGAGAACGTGAAGCCTCGTAACTTCTATGCACCATCATTCTGGCTCAATGCATTTGCTGACAAGGATGTGCAGTACAAGGAAATCGTTATTCAGTCATTGCAGGTAATCCCTGGTGAGGAATACAAGAACGTACGCGACAGCTATATCAAGAATTTCGCCAACAACTTCTATGGTGACCTCGATGACGAATACCTCTCAAAGGTAAAGATCTATCTTGGTACTCCATTGATGGCTGAAGACGAAGACGTAGATGCACTTGCAAAGGTACTCTACAACTCTACGAAGTCTAAACTTGCGAACAACAGCGTTGTTGCATTCATGGGACATGGCAATCCAGAAGGTTACGACTATTACGGAGCAAATGTTCGTTACACCGAACTGGAGAATGCTCTGCAGACACTCAGCGGTACAAAGCAGTATTATGTAGGTACTGTTGACATGCCAGAGAACTATAAGACCGACGTACTTCTCCGTATGCAAGATAACGGTTTTACCTCTGGTACTGTATATTGCTATCCATTGATGTCAATCGCAGGAGACCACGCTCACAATGATATGGCTGGTGACGACGATGCATGGGAAGACGGATATGAACTGAACGAGGAAGGTGAGGTGGAAGATACTTCATGGAAGTGCTACTTCGCTCGCTGTGGTTATACATGTAACGACGCTGTACTTGATGGTTGTGTCATTGGTTTGCTTGAGAACACTGCTGTACGTCAGCTCTGGATCGACCATATCAAGCGTGCCATCACCAACGATTACGGTTTGCTCGACTATTACCACTCAAAGAATCCAGAGTAATTAATAGACGGTTAATACGTGATAAAAATAAATTGTATTGGTAATTAGTTAACATTTTGCCTAACTAGTTAATGATGAGAATAGGGGGCGAAGGCGTTCGAACAACCCCTATTCTTCTTTTAAAAACAACGGCCTATGAACGTCAGAAACTCTTACATCATACATCTTACATTTTACATCTTCGTTCTTTCGTTGCTGTCGTGCGGCAACAGTACGAAACAGCCTGCATACGTATCTGCCGATTCGCTCTTCCAACGTCATGATTCCCTTTTCGCTTTAGCGGATCAGTACTCCGATACCATCGTTATTAAATATGCAAAGGGACTGAAAGTGGAGTATCTGGAAGATGGTATTCATGTACAGATTACGAATCCCGATCCATCGGTAACGCAAAGCAAACCAGAGGAATTGCTCATCACCAGTCCTTCATCACGTTTCATTTGTACCACTGCACTGCAGTTGGGAAATTTTGAGGTTCTTGGACTTGAAGACCGTATCGTTGGCATGAATTCGTTGAAGAATATCTTCGATAGCAAGATACGTCAGCAGATGGACGAGGAGAAAACCGTCAAGATAGGAAAGGAGGGTAACTTCGACCTTGAGACCGTCATTGCAATACGTCCTGAGTACATCTTCGTATCGGCCAGCAAACATGGAGGATTCGAAGCTTTACTCGAAAGCGGCATCCCTATTATCACCCATCACGGATACAAGGAAACCAATCCGCTGGGACAAGCCGAGTGGATTAAACTCATAGGACTCCTGACAGGTGAGACCCGTCGGGCAAATGCAGTCTTTGCAGACATCGAGACGAAGTATCTGAAACTAAAAGACGAAGTGAAGGAGATGATGGGTACGAAAGTGCTCCCAACTGTAGCGAGTGGACGCCAGATTCGTGACGGATGGTATATCGTTGGAGGACAAAGTTATCTGGCTCAGATATTCGAGGATGCTGGAGCCGAATATGTAATGGCCGATAACGATGATTCCGGTGGAACAACACTTGATTTCGAAGAAGCATTTGCAAAAAGTGTCAATGCCGACTTCTGGCAGATTGACGGGGCGTATGATGGAGACTATACGCTTGCGACATTGGAGAACGAAGACCCTCGCTATGCGCACATGAATGCCTTCAAACGTCAGCAGGTACTTTTCTGCAACCTAAGTCGTACACCTTATCGCGAACTGTCGCCAGTAGAGCCACATATCTTGTTGGCAGACTTTGTGAAAGCATTCCATCCGGAATTGTTACCACACTACACACCGAAGTATTATAACTTAATAGGGAGTTAAAGTGGGAGTTATAGAAGGGAGTTAAATAGGAATGGATTCTCCGCCCAATACCAATGGGTATAGCCTGCGATGACGTTCTTGTAACGATAGATGGCGGTTGGTACTTTTGTACCACGCGCAGAATACTGATTTTGCTCGACGATAATCTCGTCGGGCAACTTTTTTTGTTGCACGATATCCGAGTAATGGAATTCATGACCGCGAACGATGTTATCTCCGATAGTCATCCGGCGATAGCCGAGATGGAGATGGGCATCCTTCATAGTGGCTCCGAAAGGGAAAACATCGCACATCGGCAGACCGTCAATATCGTGGGTGAGATACATGAATCCACCACACTCTGCATAGATCCGTCCACCTTGTTCCGCAAATGCTTTGATGCTTTCACGCATCGAGCGGTTGGCTGATAGTTGTTCGGCAAAGAGTTCGGGATAGCCACCAGGGAGGTAGAGTATAGTGGATAGTGGAGACTGAAGAGTGGAGAGTGAAGAGTGGAGAGTTGAGAGTTTAGAGTCAAAGGTAGTGTCTCTCAGCGGTGAGAAGAAAGACACTTCGCCTAGTTGACGCAAAGCATCGATATTGGCTCGATAGGTGAAATTGAACGCTTCGTCGTGAGCAATGAGGATGTTCATAAGGCAAGCAGGTTATCTATGTCTACATGTTGGTTTACTTCTTCTGCAGCAAGGGCGATGAGCCGTTCCATTTCTTCACGGGCGGAAATGGTGAGACCGAGATGGCGGTTGGGAATTGTGAGTCGGTCATTGCGTGCCATATATCCTAGGCAGGGTACGCCTGCATCGTCGCACGCTTCCTTCAAGTATTGAAAATGAGAGGGTGAGGCTATTTGGTTGAAGACAACACCAGCAATGCCAGACGATTTGAAATGTCGGAAACCATAGATGAGAGGGGCGACGCTGTATGCTGCCGACTTGGCATTAACAACGAGGATGACGGGTATTTGGAGAAATTCGGCAATCTCTGCGCTCGATCCGTGCCAACGATCGTATCCGTCGTACAATCCCATCACACCCTCTACAACACGCACGTCAGCCTCTGCTCCGTAGCGCTCGAAGAGGTCCTGAACATGTTCAGGCGAGGAGAGAAACGTATCGAGATTCACCGATTCGTTTCCTGACGCGATTTCGTGAAAAATCGTATCGATATAGTCTGGTCCACACTTGAACGGCTGTACGTTCAATCCGCGCTCTCGCAAAGCACGCAGCAGTCCCATTGTAAATGTGGTCTTACCACTGTTGGATGTAGCAGCACCGATTAGTAATTTATTCATAGGGGTCTTTATTTTCTTCTTAATAACACCCACAACGCTACAGGTGCACCGATGAGGGCTGTCACAGAGTTGATAGGCAATGCTCCCTCGAATCCTGGAAGTCGGGCGATGAGGTTGCAGATAAGTGCGATGGATGCACCGCAGAATAGGGTAGCAGGCAGCAGTAGTCGGTGATCATCGGTGCGGAACAGTCCGCGACAGATATGTGGCACAGCCAGTCCGAGAAACATAATGGGACCGCAGTAGGCTGTGACGATAGCGATGAGTACACCTGCTGAGGTGATGATGAGCAGTCGGGCACGACGGATATTCAGTCCCAGACTAATGGCGTATTGTTCGCCTAACAGAAGCATGTTGAGCGGTTTGGCCAACAACATACAGAAGGGGAGGAGCAGGGTCATCAGGCCGACAAACACATAGACTTGTCCACCTGTTACACGAGCAAAACTGCCTAATCCCCATATAACGTAGGCGCGAATGTCTTCTTCCGAAGAAAAGTACTTCAACACGCCGATGATCGCAGAAGCGATATAACCTATCATCACACCGATAATCAGCAGCGTGACGTTTCCTTGCACTTTCTGTGACAACCATGCAATCAGCATCATCACAGCCAGTGCTCCTGAAATGGCAGCTAAAGTAAGAGCGGTATTGCCGAAGATACCAAAACGCGACATGATACCGCCTCCGATGGTTCCTGAGAGCAACACAACGAAAGCCACGCCTAGACTGGCAGCGCTACTGATTCCTAATACTGAAGGACCTGCTAGAGGGTTGTGAAATACGGTCTGCATTTCCAGTCCTGCTACGGCCAGTCCAGCCCCACAAGCTAATGCCGTGAGTGTTTGTGGCAGACGGGTATTCATCACGATAAGCAGATTTACATCAGAAGGGTCATAGCTGTCGGGATGCAACAGGATGTTGAACACCTCGCTGATGGGAATGGCTACCGAGCCAATAGTGATGTTGAGCAAAGCAAAGATAGGGATGCTCAATATCAATAATGTCATCACACATTTACTATTTATCCATTTACCATTTACCATTGCTTTAGTTCTTGATAATCTTTATTGTTAGTTCGCCTTCAGGGAATACCTTCCGGCAATGTTTGTAACACAAATCTTGTATCTTCTCAAAGAATGCTGGGGGCATGATGTCCCACAGTTCGCGAGCGAGAGTGATGCGGTCTATCCTGTTGGTATCTGAGCTTGCTATCTGCTTCAGGAACTCACGATTCATCGTTACCTTGTGCGAATGGGTGTCGAGATGTCCTTCTGCAAGTTTCACTGCTTTGCC
>CADBSN010000157.1 GCA_902797255.1 uncultured Bacteroidales bacterium
CCGAGGGTAGTACCTATGAGCAAGCCTTATCCGTTTCCGTCACGAAACAGGCCACGAGGCCGTAGGTGATGGTGGGACGAATCCAGATCTCTGTGAGCAGATAGTCGGTATATTCGTTGATGGGCTCAATAAAGATGTCATAGTTGTAAAGAGCCGCAATGATCATGTCGATGAGGCAGATGGCCCACAGGTTACGCTTGGTGTAGCTTTGCCAGTTCTTCCGCGCATAGAAGAAGGTGAGCATGCAGAGCAGCAACACCGACAGCGTGAGACAGGACAGATGCCGCACGTTATTGGCTAATGGCGGCGCAAACAGGATGTCGCGCAGCAGCACCGTCGTGCCCACGGAAATGGAACACCAGTAGTTGAACCGCTGGGCGTCCAATCGATTGAAAAAGTACATCCATATCATCACCAGGCAAGCAATGTAAAAGAGGTTGAGCACCAGTTCGGGCCATGCCTCCTGTAGACCGAAGTGGGCCACGCCATACAGCATCACGCCCACCGACACCATTCCCGCCACGACGGTAATGCCGATGTCAAAAATCTTGGCATTCTTCTTGAATCTTGTCTTCATATGTTCGTCATCGTTTTATTTGTTACCACAGCGTCACCCTTAAAGGGAGATGAACTAAAAATGGGGGTGAATCAAATTGACACCCCCATTGTTTGTAGCAATGCTGTTATACTCCTGTGAATTATTCACCTGGAGTGATTGCACCTGTTGGACATGCGTCAGCACATGTACCGCAGTCAACACATGCGTTTGCATCAATAACATACTTGCCGTCGCCTTCAGAGATTGCCTCTGATGGGCACTCACCTGCGCATGTTCCACACATTACGCAGTCGTCTGTAATTACATAAGCCATAATTCGTTCGTTTTTATTAAAAATATATCTAACTGTTCTGTTCTTTGCGAGTGCAAAGGTAATAAATTATTTATAATATGTAATGCATAATTCATAATAAATATTGAAAAACGGGTGTTTTCTCATGAAAAAATGCGAAAAAGTTTACTTGTTTCATGGTTTAATAGTTGAAAAAGTGAAAAGTGAAAAGTGAAAAGTGAAAAATCAACAGCATAAACCATAAATTATGAATTATGCATTATGAATTGTGAATTATTTCGTACCTTTGTGGGAAATTATAAAACAGACACATTATGAACGTAACAGTAATCGGTGCAGGAAACATCGGAGGCGCTTTGGTCAGAGGATGGAGCAAACGTGGTAAAGACATCAACATCACGGTCTCTGGTGTACATATAGAGAAACTCAACAAAATTAAGGACGACTGCCCTAACATAGACATCACAACCGACGACAACGATGCCATCAAGGCTGCTGATGTCATCATCATCGCCGTAAAGCCTTGGCAGGTAGAAACGGTAATCAAGGACATTAAGAGCAACTTGAAGAGCACGCAGACGCTGGTTTCGCTGGCTGCCGGCATTACGTTGGAGCAGATTGACGACATGTTGCACAAAAACGACTGTGAGATACCTGCTGTGTTTTATGTCATCCCGAACATCGCTGCTGAATTCTGTGAGAGTATGACATTCATCAGCGCTGCCGAGGGTGTCGACGCTTCCACAATAAATAAGGTGGAGGGATTATTTAAGATTGTAGGTGATACATTTGTGTGTCCTGAGAAGTTGGTTGCTCCTGGTATGTTGATGGCTTCGTGCGGTATTGCATACGTAATGCGATTCCTCCGCGTACAGACTGAGGCAGGTGTGGAGATGGGATTCTATCCGCCTGATGCGCTGAAGATTGCCATCCAGACGATGAAGGGTGCAGCAGAGTTATTACACCAGACAGGAGAGCATCCAGAACAGGCAATCGACCGCGTAACCACTCCTGGCGGATACACCATCAAGGGATTGAACGAGATGGATCATGCCGGATTCAATTCGGCTGTAATTCGGGTGTTTAAAACCGGCTTATAGACCCCCTCTGCCCGTTGGGCATCTCCCCCTCTATGGGGAGGATTTAGGGTCAAGAGTCGAGGGTCAAGAGTCCCATTATCTCATTGAACTATTAAACTATTAAACAATTAGCTATATGAATTTAATTGAATCTATCATTGAACGTGCAAAATCGAATAAGCAGCGCATTGTGCTCCCTGAGAGTATGGAGGAGCGCACCATCACAGCTGCCGACCGTGTGCTTGCCGACGATATCGCCGACATCATCCTTATTGGCAATCCCGATGAGATTAAGTCATACGCAGCGAAGTTGGGGCTGAAGCATATTGACAAAGCTACCATTATCGACCCTGCGACATCAGAGAAAACGGAGGAATATGCGCAACTGCTATTCCAACTGCGTCAGAAGAAAGGAATGACTATCGAGAAAGCACGCGAGCAGGTGCTCGACCCACTTTACTTCGGTTGTCTCATCATTAAGAGCGGAGATGCCGACGGACAAATCAGCGGTGCCCTCTCAACTACAGGTGACACCCTGCGTCCTGCCCTGCAAATCATCAAGTGTGCGCCAGGTATCACGTGTGTAAGCGGTGCGATGCTGATGATTACCCAGACGCCACAATATGGTGAGGATGGAGTGCTGGTCATTGGCGACGTTGCTGTTACTCCAATGCCTGATGCAGGCCAATTGGCTCAGATTGCTGTTTGTACTGCTCAGACGGCAAAGAGCGTAGCAGGTTTTGCTGACCCACGCGTAGCCATGCTGAGTTTCTCAACCAAAGGAAGTGCATCGCATGAGGTAGTCGACAAGGTAGTAGAGGCCACACGTCTGGCGAAGGAACTCGATCCAAGCCTCAAGGTCGATGGTGAGTTGCAAGCTGATGCTGCCCTCGTTCCAAGTGTAGGACAGAAAAAAGCACCAAATAGCGATATCGCAGGCAAGGCGAACGTGTTGGTTGTTCCATGTCTGGAAGTCGGAAATATTGCCTATAAGCTGGTGCAGCGACTGGGTAATGCCGATGCGATTGGTCCGATTCTCCAAGGTATCGCACGTCCGGTGAACGACCTAAGCCGCGGCTGCTCTGTGGATGACATCTACAAGATGGTTGCCATCACAGCATGTCAGGCAATGGATGCCGTTAAGTAAAAAACATAAAGTGATAATTGATAATTAAAGATGAAAATACTGGTTTTAAACTGTGGCAGCAGTTCCATTAAATATGCATTATATGACATGACGGATAAGTCGGTCATCACATCGGGTGGGATTGAGAAGATTGGCTTACCCGACTCATTCATCAAAGTAAAACTGAACGGCGAGAAGATCCAAATCAATCAGCCAATTGCAGAGCATACCGCAGGTGTGCAGTTGATCTTCAAATGTCTGACTGAAGGTAAGACGGCTGTGCTGAAATCACTCGACGAAATTGAGGCCGTAGGTCATCGTATGGTTCATGGCGGCGAGAAGTTCAACAAGAGTGTGCTGCTGAATGACGAAGTGATGGAGGTGTTTGCAAGTTGTAATGACCTCGCTCCACTCCACAACCCCGCAAATATCAAGGGAGTGAACGCAATGAAGGCTTGTTTGCCCAATGTACCACAGGTGGGAGTGTTCGATACGGCTTTCCATCAAACAATGCCTGACTACGCCTATATGTACGCCCTACCCTATGAGTTATATACCAAATACGGCGTTCGTCGATATGGATTCCACGGAACCAGTCACAGGTATGTCAGCCAACGTGTTTGTGAGTTCCTAGGCGTGAAGCCAGAAACGCAGAAAATCATCACCTGCCACATTGGAAACGGTGCCAGCATCGCTGCTGTAAAGAACGGTAAGTGTGTGGATACCTCGATGGGTCTTACCCCACTCGAAGGACTGATAATGGGTACACGTAGCGGTGATATCGACGCAGGAGCAGTTACCTTCCTTATGGACAAACTGGGACTCGACACCGCAGGTATCAGCAACCTGCTCAATAAGAAGTCAGGACTGGCAGGTGTGAGCGAAGCATCGAGCGACTTCCGAGATATCCTGGCATCG
Source organism: uncultured Bacteroidales bacterium (assembly GCA_902797255.1). Taxonomy (GTDB): domain Bacteria; phylum Bacteroidota; class Bacteroidia; order Bacteroidales; family Bacteroidaceae; genus Colivivens. The sequence goes on from CADBSN010000157.1 coordinate 3,975, forward strand.
ATTGCTGCAGGAAACGATAAAGCCCGTCTGGCAAAAGAGATGTATACATATCGCATCAAGAAATACATCGGTCAGTATGCCGCAGCCATGGGTGGTGTGGACATCATCCTCTTCACAGGAGGTGCAGGCGAGAACCAGTGGGAAGTACGTGAAGGTGCTACTAACGGATTGGAATTCCTCGGTGTAAAGATGGACAGAGACAAAAACCACTCGGTTCGTGCCACAGAAGATATCATCAGTGCCCCAGACAGTAAGGTGACGGTTTGTGTTATCCCGACAGATGAGGAATTAATGATAGCAACTGATACGTTGGAGATCGTTGAAAGTCTTTGAAAACCTGAAGTCACAGACTCCCTTTGTAGAAAAGTACAGATTAAAGATAAAAAACTATAAGCAAGACTGTTGACGGAAATAGTTCAAAAAGCGCATGAGATTTGATTCTTTTGCGCTTTTTTTGGTATTTTTAGATAGAAAAACATGTTTTTTGCTTGTTGTCTAAAGTATTTTTTCTATCTTTGCCCTGTCAAATAGACAAACCAAATTAATACTTAACTTAATAGTAACCTAATTAAATTAAACCAAAACAATTATGATGAAAAGAATCTATTTGTTAGGAGTAATGTCATTTTTGGCAACTATGATGTTTGCTCAAGGATGGGTAACTCCGAAGATTACTTCAGCAGACTATGCAGAAGTAAAGATGTCATCTGCAGAAGGTGACACTACAATCTATTACCTTTACAACATCGAAGGCGATGGATTCTTGACAAACGGTAGAGCCGACAGCCACACAGGCCAGACATGGAACACACATGCTGTCATCAATTCTACTGGTCACAAGGTCTTCATTGACAAGTATGAGATTGAAGGCCAATGGGACGGCAAGTCTATCTGCATCAACAACTGGCACGACAGCAAATGGCAGAAAGTGTTTGCTGTTGATGAAATCAGAATGTATGTTGACTATGCTGACCAAGAAGATAACTTCCCTGCATGGGAGATGATTAAAGAGGACGGCAACATCTACAAATTCAGAGTTTCCGAAGGCAACAAAGCAACATTCACTACAGAGATGACTGCCATGAAAGACTACTCGTTCATGGGATTCAACATCTACGACGAAGATTGGACAGAAAGTCAGCGTAAGGCCCTCACTCCTATGATCGATGTGTTGTCTGACGAGAAAATCGAAGACGCTTGCATCACATGGGCATTCATCCCAGAGGCAACGTATGATGCATACCAAGCAGCTGTAGCAAACTACAACTCTGCTGTTAAGTTGGGCGAATATATTGCTTCAGTGAAAGAGAATTATCCTGAAGTAAGCGTTACAACAGCAGAAGCTGTGTACAACAATACCGCTTCTACTGCAGAACAGCTCGATGCTGCCAACAAGCAGTTGCAGGAAGATGTATACAACTATCGCATCAATACAGAACTGGTTGGCGCAACCAATTCAGATCCAAAAGATGCAACATCGTTCATAACGAACCCAGACTTCGAGACTGGCGATGCAACAGGATGGACTGTTGATGTAGGTTCGGCATCTGCAAGTGGCTATCAAGGTGACAGCTACCAGAACGGAGAAGTAGCAATCAGCAACTTCATCCAGGCTTGGCGTCCAACATACAACGTTGACTCAAACAAATTGGGCGACGGTAATATCTACACCATCGTTAAGAACATGCCTGCAGGTAAGTATAAGATTGGATGCGACGCCATCGCAGTCTTCCAGAAAGCAGGTGCTCCTATGGTAACAGGTGTTTATATGTATGTGAAGAGTGGTGATAATGTCAATGTACGCCGTGAGGTTGCAACAGAAGACCAGAAGCCTCAGCACTACGAAATCACATTCGCTCTTAACGAGCAAGGAGACATTGAAATCGGATTGCTTGCAGAATCAACTACTGCAAGTTGGATTGCTGCCGATAACTTCAACCTCACTTACTACGGTGAAGTATCTGATCCAAACCAACCTGTATTGGAAGGTCTCGTAGAGCAGTATGAGGGTGAGTATCCAGACCTCGATGATGTATTCGCAAACATTGACGTGAAGGATGCCTTTGCAGACGAAATGAGCAAGTCGAAAGCAACTGCCGAAGGATTTGAAGAGCAGATTGCAGCTCTGAAAGCAGCTTACAGTGCTCTCGTTGCTTCTGTCAAAGATTATGAGAAGTTGGCAGCTGCCATCGCAGACGTGACAGACTATCAAGAAGCCCTCGCTGGTTCATTCCCAGATTTGGCACAGAATCTTGGAGATGACTTGATGGCTATGGAAAGTGCATACGAAGACGGTACAGCTAATACAGCGTTCTGCGAGAATATCGGAAGTGTCATCTACGAAAAGGTTGCGAAGTATATCGCAGAGAACGAGAAGCAAGGTGACGAAGTAACCGCCCTCATCTTCAATCCTGATTTCAACAAGGGAAATAACGGTTGGACTTGGAATCCTAAGAACAGTGC
>CADBSN010000158.1 GCA_902797255.1 uncultured Bacteroidales bacterium
CGAACTGTGGCAGCATCTGCATACTGTGAAGATGCTGAATCTCAACCTGTATGCTTATTGCCACAGGCAGGGTAGTATCACCACACAAAAAAAACTGTTATCGCCCTACTTAGATTACGACAGGACATTTACCTACTGGAAAGAACGATGTCAACAAGGTTGTACGAATGCCGAATACATCCTGGCTTTTTTAGCCAATGTATGGGTTAACAGGGGATACCGGTTCTACAGGCTCAAATTTTCCGATAGACCCAAGGCACTGGAAATTCTTCGTAAACACGCCGATTTGTTGGATCATGCCATCACGCCCAAGGCAAAACGAACCGCTAAGTTAGTACACTTGGTAGGATTCAGAGGCACCTTTTTCATATTAGGATGGTATTGGCGCTTGAGGAGCCTGATAAAGGGTAATGCTATATAAACTGCACATCAATATCTTTCTTGTTGGTCTTTTGACCATTGGCTTCATCGGAACAATGGTCATGGAGAAGGTGCTGTGCATGATGACGTTTGCCCCGATGCTGGCATTTGTCACGCAAGTATGTCTTCTGTTGTACTTCTCTCGCGATACTGGTACCGACTATTCAGGAAAGACACTGTTCACTGTAGTTTTTTCATATACCTTTCTGTTGGGGATTGTATTCATCTTGCTTTCCCTCTATTATGACGACGACACGTTTGTCTTTAACAAAGCAGATGCCATGTTCTATTACAGCGAGGCCATAAAAGTGACAGACCTTGGACTCGTAGGCGTCTTGGAATATATAACCACTAAATATAAGTTTGATGATTGGGGAGCCTTAGTCTTTGATAGTGTGATGTTGTATATCATACCTTCTAAGCTATTCGTGAACTTCATCTATACCATCTTAGGCTCAATATCTTCGCTCTATATTTATAGAATAGGCAGGAATTTTATGCCAAACAATTATGCCTTTCTGGCTGCTTTGGCATATAGTACATCCTCGTATGTCGTTTATCTGAACTGTTCGTTTCTAAAGGAGTCGTTATTTTCTTTTCTTGTTATCAGCGTGATGTATTATCAGTATAAAGCCATTTACAAGGATTCGGTAAGACCGCTTGCTGGCGTCGGATTCTTTATTGTGCTGATATTCTTTTTCCGTCCTGCTGTGGCCGCTTTCCTTGCCTGTTCCATTTTTGTATATTATGGCATCACCCTGAAACGTAACGCCATTTCTATTTTCCTTTATCTTGCGGCATTGGGAGTTCTGGCGGTGTCCATGAAGAGTATTATAGAGATTTTCAATAAGAACACAGCGGGCGGTGATATGGACACGATGATTGGAGAGACCAACAACTCTTCCTATTCTGGAGGTTTCAATTACTTCGTCAGTATGTTTGGAGCTTTCTTCGGTCCTTTCCCAACGATATTTTCCAAGTTAACAGGACCTACTTACCTGGAATTCTTATCTGCAGGCTTGGTATATAAGTTGTTTCTGATTTTTCCTTTTTGGTACGGATTTTATCATGTGTTTAAAAATAAAGTGATTGAAATGTTTCCATTGGCCATTTTTGTCTTCATAGAATTGCTTTTAACAGGTATGGTCATGGCCAGTCTGGAATTGAGAAAAGTCATTCTGCATATTCCGTTCATGTTTCTACTAGCATTTTACGGCATGTACAAGGGGATGGTTCCTGCCAACCTGAAACGTTTCAACAGCGTCATTGCTTATGCCTTAGTAATAGGAATCATGTTCCTTTGGAATGTCATAAAAGTAAAAGACTAACTAAAACAATTATGAGAATTCTGATAGTAGCTAATCACAACACTGGCAAGTTCACGTCTTTTATAACGGAACAGGTTGAGTCTATCAGACAATTTGGTGTCGAGGTAGATTATTATGGCGTCCATGGAAAAGGTATTGGGGGATACCTGGCAAATCTCAGTTCACTGAAAGCCAAGATCCGTGAGTACCATCCCGACCTTATTCATGCTCATTATGGACTTAGTGGATTGTTGGCCAACCTTCAGCGTCAGGTTCCTGTTGTTACCAGCTATCATGGCAGCGATATTCACTCAGGCGGACGAACGCTCTTCTTTTCAAAAATAGCCACCAGACTCTCTGCATACAACATTTTTGTATCCAAAAGGTTATTGGACCAGTCTGGCTACAATGGACAAAAGAAAAGCATTATCTCTTGTGGCATCGATATGAACACTTTTCATCCTATTGACCGTGATGTTGCAAGAAAAGCTATTGGCTGGGATCCCAACGGGACATACGTATTCTTCGGAGGCGCCTTTGACAATCAGGTGAAAAACAGTCCGCTGGCAAAAGCTGTTGTTTCGCAAATTGAGGGTGCTCAACTCCTGGAGATGCGTGGATATACCCGCGAAGAGGTCAACATAGCCATGAATGCTGCCGACTGCCTGCTGATGACATCCTATCGTGAAGGTGGTCCGCTGGTGGTCAAAGAAGCGATGGCCTGTGGAACGCCCGTCGTTGCCGTCAGGGTAGGAGATGTAGAAGAAACCATGAACGGCGTGGAAGGTTGCTATGTCACTTCGCATGATGTCAATGAATTGACCTCGTGCTTAAGACAGGCTTTGTTATTCAAAGGAAAGACGACAGGACGTCAACGTATCATAGAGCTTGGCCTACCAATGGATCAGATTGCCAAGCAAATCATAGAGATATATAACCTTGTGTTGAATAAGAAATAGAAGCTGAATTTATGAAGATACTGATAGATATCAACCACCCGGCACATGTCCATTATTTCCGTAACTTCATCAAGGAGATGGAGTCAAAGGGACATCAGTTTTGCGTGATTAACCGTGACAGCAAGATGATTAACCAGTTGTTGGATATTTATGGCATAGAGCATACGATACGTAACCCGCGACCAGAGAAGAAAGGAACGGTTGCATCGCTGATGAATCTGATGAGAATGATTCTTTGGTGTATCCGGAAGTCGCTTACGTTCCATCCTGACATGTATATGGGATTTGCTTCTTCAGCCTGTGCTGTTACATCGCGGCTTTTCGGAAAGCCCAGTGTTCTAATAGATGATACGGAG
>CADBSN010000159.1 GCA_902797255.1 uncultured Bacteroidales bacterium
GCTCGTCCAGAAGTATTCGGCTACTGGGGACTCCTCTCAGGTGGTGTTTACACTCCACAGGAATTGGAAGGAATCGACAAGAAGCTCCAGCCTAAGTACATCTTCGTTTCTTGCGGTGGTACAGAAGGTCCAGACAGTATCAAGGCAGCAGCTGAGGCACTTAAGGCAGCAGGTTACAATGCTGACTCACACGTGAGCGACCGCACAGGTCACGAGTTCCTCACTTGGCGTCGTGCACTTTACAACATGGCTCCAAAGCTTTTTAAATAATATATAAGGAGTAAAACTCTCAAACGGGAAGTTGCAAATGCGGCTTCCCGTTTTTTTTGCCTACTTTTCTTTTTATATCCCTAACTTTTTTCACACTTTTTTAGAAATCATTTGGTGGTTTCAAAGAAACTCTGTATATTTGCAAACGAAAGAATCACAACACATCTCATAATACTACATACTTACAATAATAAAACTGATTAAGATGAAAAAACAATTCCTATTGGTGATTGCCACAGTCCTACCCCTACTCGGTATCATAATCGGACTGTCGGCGTGTGGCATTGATATGCCGAAAGAGACGAAAACATCCTTTGAGACGATGACAGTGGAGAAGCAGGACATCACAGTTCCTTTGAAGTTCAGCGCTAAGCTGAAAGGACAGGCCGATGTGACCATCACACCACAGGTGAGTGGCCAGCTGATGCAAATATGTGTCAGTGAGGGACAGCAGGTGGTAAAGGGGCAGACACTCTTCTCCATAGACTCACGTAACGCACAGCTTGACTTGGAAGCAGCTCAAGCAAATCTGGATGCAGCGTTAGCTTCAGAGAATAGTGCTAAATTGGAGTACGAATCAAACAAGAACCTTTTTGAAAAGAACATCGTTAGCCGCTACATGCTCGACAATTCCGAGAATTCCTATAAACAGGCTCAGGCATCGGTAGCTCAAGCTAGGGCATCCGTGAACCGTGCTAAAGTGACTCTCGGTTTCTGCACCATCACAGCTCCTGTGTCAGGTGTCATTGGTGAGATTCCTGTACGCACTGGCGATCAGGTGTCACCGGCTTCCCGACTGACTGTTGTCAGCGGTAACATGAATATGGATGCAGAGTTCTCGGTGACAGAAGCTCTCATCGAGGAATCGGTATCAGCTGGTTTGACGAAGGAGGATAAAGCCAAATATATGGCAGAGCTGCCCGAAGTAACGTTCGTTATGAAGAATGGTACGGATTATCCCTACAAGGGGCGTATCACTAGTTTGACTGGTGTAGTGGATGCCGCTACTGGTTCATTAGGTGCAAAGGCATCGTTCCCGAACCCCGAGGGTCATCTCTTCTCTGGTATTCAGGGTACGGTCGTGCTACCGTATGAAGAGAAGGATGTGATAGTGATTCCGCAAGCTGCCGTACTGCGTCTGCAGAATAAGTCATTAGTATATAAGGTGAAGGCCGACAGCACTGCTACAGCCGTCGTAGTGACCTACGCGGACGCTGGTAACGGAAGGGATTTCATCGTGACAAGTGGCTTGAATGTGGGCGATAAGATTGTGACTGTCGGAGCCAATAACGTACAGGAAGGTGAACAGGTGTTGTTCCCAGAGGAAGTGAAAAGTGAATAATTAATATAGTCTAGAGCCAAGAGTCTAGTGTCTAGAGGCCTTGAACTTTTGAACCCTTGAACTCTTGAACTCTTGAATCAAGTGAATAATTTGCTTCCGCATTATGAAGAACAATATTTTCATTAATAAATATGTGATGGCATGTGCTATAGCAATTGTCATCACGCTGGTGGGCTTCATTTGTATGTCGACGTTGCCCATCGAGCAATACCCTAACATTGCACCACCGACAGTACGCGTATCAACATCGTACACAGGTGCTGATGCAAATACCATCATGAAGTCTGTGGTACAGCCATTGGAGGAAAATATCAATGGTGTGCCAGGTATGACTTATATCACCAGTTCGGCATCGTCTGCGGGTGATGTGTCCATTCAGGTTTATTTTGAGCAGGGCACAGACCCTGACCTCGCTGCTGTGAATGTGCAGAACCGCGTGAGCCGCGCCACTGCCTTGTTGCCAGCTGAAGTGACACAAGTAGGTGTGCAGGTGATGAAACAGCAGAGCAACATCCTGCATATCGGTGCGTTGAAGAGTGTCGACGGCAAGTATGACGCAGACTTTATTGCCAACTATATCGATATCAATGTACGACCACGACTGATGCGTATCACCGGTGTGGGCGATGTGATGTCCTTAGGTAATACTTATGCCTTGCGCATCTGGCTGAAACCTGATGTGATGGCACAGTACGGCTTGGATCCTAACGATGTGTTTGCGGCTATTGGCGGACAGAGTTTCGTGGCTGCTACAGGTTCGCTGGGTGAGCAAAGTGAAAATGCTTATCAGTATTCGATGGAGTACAAAGGTACGTTGAAGACCGTCGAGGAGTTCAACGATATCGTCCTTCGTACGAGTGATGGTGGGCATTTGCTGCATTTGGGCGATGTGGCCGATGTGGAGATAGGTGCCGTAAGTTATAACTTCACCTCAAACATCGATGGTCAGCCAGGTACCATCTATATGGTCTTCCAGGCTCCTGGTGCAAATGCAACAGAGGTGAACGCCCGCATCAACAAACTCTATGAGGAACTGAAGCCTACGATGCCGGCAGGATTGGAGTTCGTAATCTTGGAAACTTCCGATGACTTCCTTTTTGCCGCAATCCACAATGTTGTCGAGACCCTTGTCATCGCTATCATCCTTGTGATACTCGTGGTTTACTTCTTCCTACAAAGTTTCAAAGCGACGGTTATTCCATCGCTGTCAATCATCGTATCGCTGATGGGTACCTTTGCCATTGTGTCACTGGCAGGTTTCTCATTGAACATATTGACCCTCTTTGCTTTGGTATTGGCCATCGGAACGGTGGTCGACGATGCTATTGTGGTCGTAGAGGCCGTGATGGCGAAGATGGAGAGTGGCATCACCAATGCCAAACAGGCTACCCGTGAGGCGATGAGCGATGTGTCTGTAGCCGTTATCTCTTGTACGCTGGTCTTCATGGCCGTATTCATCCCAGTGGCCTTCATGCCTGGAACGTCGGGTTCGTTCTTCACTCAATTCGGAGTTACACTGGCTTCGGCTGTAGGTCTGTCATGCGTATCGGCTCTGACACTTTGTCCTGCTCTGTGTGCTATCATGATGCGCTACTCGAAGGACGAAAAGGAGAAGAAGAATCTGAACTATTACGTAACGAAAGCATATTCGGCTAGCTATAACGCCATTCTCGGCAAGTACAAGAAAAGTGTCAGCGGCTTCATCAAGCATCCGTGGATTTCGGGTGCACTGTTGGCTGTGACAGCTGTACTGCTTGTCATCTTCATGCGCGGTTTGCCTACTGGTCTTGTACCACAGGAAGACCAGGGTGTGTTCTTTGCTGAGGTACGTGCACCTGAGGGCTGTACCTTGCATGAAACACAGGAGATCGTAAAGAAGGTAGAGGAGAAGGTGAAGAAGATTCCTGAATTGGAAAGCTACGCTGTAGTTAGTGGTTATGGTATGATGGCAGGTCTTTCGGGTAGCTGCTATGCTACATTGATTATCCGCCTGAAGAACTGGGACGACCGTCCAGGCATGAACCACAACATCATGCTCGTCTATGCCCGTTTCTCTTATGATTGTATGGATATCAAGAATGCACAAGTCATCCCGTTCCAGATGCCGCAAGTACCAGGTTATGGCTCTAACAGTAGTGTGCACCTCGTGCTTGAAGACATGCAAGACCGCCCGATGTCGGAGTTCAATGCCGATGCTACCAAGTTCCTGGCTAAATTGAACGAACGTCCGGAGATTATGATGGCTATGTCAACTTATTCCGAACGTTTCCCAAAATATGAAGTGAGTGTAGATGCTCCCCAGTGCGACCGAGCTGGTGTATCGCCTGCTGCCGTTCTTCGGACACTTGGCGCTTATTGCGGTGGTGCGTATGTGGGCAACTTCAACCAATTCGGTAAGGTCTATCGTATCATGGCGAATGCCTCACCTGAGTACCGTCTCGATCCTTCGTCGCTCAATAATATCTTTGTCCGTGTTCAAGGAGGTAAGATGGCACCAATCTCTGAGTTTGTTACCCTGAAAGAGATTGTCGGCTCTGCATCCGTTGACCACTTCAACCTGTTCCAAAGCATCACTTGTGGTGTGATGACGGAAAGTGGATATTCTGAGGGTGATGCCCATCAAGCCATTGCAGAAGTGTTCAAAGAGACGATGCCTGCAGGCTATGGCTATGAATATGGTGGCATGTCACGTGAGGTCGAGGAAGCTTCAGGTTCGAATGCTACGGCTCTTATCTACGTCATCTGTGTTATCTTGATTTATCTCATCCTGGCTTCGCTCTACAATTCGTGGTTCACACCGTGGGCCGTGCTCCTCAGTGTACCTTTCGGACTGATGGGTTCGTTCGGTGTTACGTGGTTGGCCTCCCTACTCCTCTTGCCAGGTATGGAGAACAATATCTACCTGCAGACAGGTGTCATCATGTTGATAGGTCTGTTGGCCAAGACGGCCATTCTGATTACTGAGTTTGCCTCAGAACGTCGAGCACAGGGCATGAGCATCCGCGATGCCGCCTTTGCTGCATGTGAGGAGCGACTGCGTCCTATCTTGATGACCGTTGTTACGATGATTGCAGGTATGATACCGCTGATTATTGCCGGTGGTGCCGGAGCCAACGGAAACCGTGTGCTCGCTCTTGGTGTGACTGCCGGTATGGCTGTGGGTACTCTTGCCCTGATGTTCGTCGTTCCTGTTTTCTTCATCGTGTTCCAGAAGTTGCATGAACGGTTCCAAGGGAAAGAAGTGAAAAGCGAAGAATAGAAAGATTGACAAATTGAAGTTGAACTATGAATTATAAGAATATTTTCATTACTGCAGTTGTGGGGATGTCTCTCACTGGTTGCGGTTTGTATGATAAGTATGAGCAGAAAACAGAAGTGCCTGCCAGCACCTTCGGCAGTGTGCTCAGCGGTACTGCCACAGAAGGAGGTACATCCCTTGCTCAGATGTCTTGGCGTGAGTTCTTCACCGACCCTGTGTTGCAGCAGCTCATCGATCAGGTGTTAGCCAACAACACCGATCTCAACTCAGCCCGTATTGCGATAGAGAAGAGCGAGGCTTCACTCAAGATGGCCAAGATGGCTTACCTGCCATCGCTGTATTTCTCTCCACAGGGAACAGTTGCCAAGTTCGATGACAGCCCGTGGTCGAAGACCTATAATCTGCCATTACAGATACAGATGGATGTCGATGTATTTGGCTCCATCACCAATAAGAAGCGTGCTGCCAAAGCGGTATTGCTGCAAGCTCAAGTACGCGAGGAAGCCATCCGTGCCAACCTCATCTCCACCACAGCTCAGCAGTATTACATGTTGCAGGTGCTCGACCGCCAGTTGGAAATCCTGACCATGACCGACAGTCTGTGGAACGCCTCGTTGGAGACGCAGAAATCTCTATGGGAAAACGGTAAGTCCTACTCCACTGCTGTCAACCAGATGGAATCGTCCTACTTGAATGTGAAGACCCAGATAGTCGACACACGTCGTAACATCCGTGCTACGGAGAATGCCATCTGTCGTCTGCTTGCCAGCACCCCTCAGCACATCGATCGTCAGAAGATCGGTACATCGGCCCTGAATCAGCGACCTGCAGATACGGGGCAGCGCATGTTCGATACCCAGTTCCTGAAAATCGGCGTACCAGCCACAATGCTCGAACTGCGCCCCGACATCCGTTTAGCCAACCATGCCATGGAGGAAGCATTCTATAATACGCAGGCCGCCCGTGCAGCCTTCTATCCTAGCATCACACTGACAGGAACACTTGGTTGGACCAATTCGGCAGGCAGTATGGTCGTTGACCCAGGCAAACTGCTCCTCAGTGCTGTCGGACAACTCACGCAACCTCTCTTTGCCCGTGGCAAACTGAAGGCAAACCTGAAAATCAGCCAACTGACGGAGGAAGACTTGCAAAAGAAATATGTGCAGACCGTTATCGATGCCGGCAACCAAGTGAATGAAGCCTTGGCCGATTGTCAGGCATCTCGCGAGAAGCACTCCTACTACCACCGTCAGGTACAAGTGCTCTACGATGCATATACTGGCACCCATGAACTGATGGACAACGGTAAGGCCAGTTACCTCGAAGTACTGACAGCCCAAGAGAGCCTGCTCAACGCCCAACTCAGCGAGGCCATGAATATGTACAAAGGAGCCCAAGCAGTCATCGCCCTTTACATAGCCCTCGGAGGAGGAACAAAATAAGAAAAGTAAGAGGATGCGCCGATGCGCATCCTCTTATCTTTCTATCCTCCCCATAGAGGGGGTCTTTAGTTGAAGTCGCCAAAGTTGCCGCTTCCGCCGGAGCCACCACCGCCATTATTGTCACCACCGCCATTGTTATCACCACCACCTGGCGTGTCACCACCACCTGAGTTGTTACCTCCGCCTGGATTCTCCGGTGCGGGAGGCGTTTCGCCGCCCTCGTCGTCGCCAGGTATGGCCGTGTCGGTGCTCACGAACTTCAC
>CADBSN010000160.1 GCA_902797255.1 uncultured Bacteroidales bacterium
AACCTCCGTCGGCTTCTGTTCGTATTGATCAGCAGGTTCACGACGACAACGATGCCCAGCCCCGCAGCCACAAGGATGAAAGCCAGCCAGTTGATGGTGCTCGCCTGCTCCCGTTCCTTGGCAGAAAACACATAGTTCGTAGGCTCTTTGTCCATAGTCGACGTATCGCCTGCCACGATGTCGCGCATGTCATCGCCCCATTCTCGCCAGATGTCCTCAGCCCGATGGTAGCCATACTTCACCCCATGGCGCTGAATGGTTATCGTCGTGTCGTCAATCATCGTCAGCGGACGCGGATTGCCTTCCTCCAGATACAGGTACTCACCGCCGCCCTTGTTCACCACCGTTACATTTCCCCGTTCCATCGGCATCATGACCAGCCCCGAAGGTGTCCGTATCAGCCGGCACACATACAATGTACTGTCGCCGTCATAGATAAGCCCATGCGCCCCCTCGTCGTCCGACATGATGTCCGACCGCTTGCCACCAGGGTATTCCCTGAACCGCAACGTCCACACCCCCTGCATCACATACTCGCGTTCCTCCTGTCCGCATCCCACGGACAGCAGCGTCGCCAAAACTATCAACCATTTCTTCCTCATTATATCTTGATTTAAAATTGTCGACAAAGATACACAAAAACTCACGAGCCTCCAAACAATTGAGTTTGCATTTTGTTTGCATTTGACGCATTTACTAATCATTCGTTCCGATAGACGGTACATAGCTGTCTACTAAACAACGCCAAATGTTCTTTGAAATATCGTTAGTTGAGAGAGCTTTCGAGTCAACGGAAGAGAAACGATGGTGCTATTTATTTACGTTTTATCGTTAATTTGACGTCGTTAGCCAATAGTAGCATTTTCGAGTTAGTACTGAAACTCTGCCGAGTTAGTACTGAAACTCCAACAAGTTAGTATACTAACTCGAAAGTGGGGGTACAGAGCGACAACGATGCGGTTGCAAAAAAGGGAGCAAACTTCACAAGTCTGCTCCCTTTTTTTCGGTTTTAAAACCAGAATGAGGTCGGCTATCCTGCCAAAGTCGGAACGATGTTGGAAATGAGAATCAGTACCAACAAACCGAGGATAGCATAAAGCTCTGGGAATACGGCGAGCACCATAGTGGTACCGAATGCCTTGTGACCGCCTCCAATAGCGCTGATACCGTTAGCACATACCTTTGCCTGACGGATGGCTGAGAAGAGGGCTACAAGTCCAAGAGCAAGACCTGCACCGAAGATGGCTGATGCCTGACCCATGTTGATGTCGGCACTAACCAATGGGTTAAGGATAAAGAATCCTACGAATCCGTAAAGTCCCTGTGATGATGGGAGAGCAGCAAGTCCGATGTACGAACCTGATGCACCTGGGTTCTTCTTGAATGCGCCGATTGCAGCGTTACCACAAATTGTTACTCCGTAAGCGGAGCCAACTCCGGAAAGTGCCACAGCAAGGGCAATTCCGACATAAGCTAATAAAATTGCTGACATAATGTTTTGTATTTAATGTTTGTTTTATTTTTTCACTTTTCAGGACTCACTTTTCACTTTCACACGAAACGGATCGTACTCATTGCCACCTCCCTCGAACTCAGCATTCTTAAAATACTCCACGAACGTGAGTCGCATCGGATGAACAAACGAGGAAATCATACACAGAGCGAAATTGATGCCGTGACCAAACAGCAGAATGAGGATGAAAGGCAACCAACGGATACTCCAACTCATTGAGGCTGTCATGTCGGTAGCCAGCGAATTGAACACGCTGCCTAGCACACCACCTGTCAATCCAAGGGCGAACAGACGGATATAACTCAAGAGGTCACCTAACAAACCCGTGGCCATACCATAGGTGGCCCAAAGGCCAGAACCGACATTCATCGCAGCACCAAGAACAGGCTTTTTGTATGCAGCCGGACTGTTGAGGAAGAAAATGCCAAGTACCGACAGACCTATCAGCCCATACAGGATGTACTGCACAACATTCGACAACTCAACCCCAAACAATGGAAGTCCGAACAAGACGGTTGCACTCACAAGTGCGGTCACCCAAGAGAACTTTCCTACACCATAGATGAATCCATAGTTCTTCACGGCCTTGCAACCTGCCATCGTCATACCAATGAGCACCTGAATGAGACCGATGATGACGGATATCACCATCATTGGCGAGTAGCCGAAGAACGATTCTTTCTTACTGTCGTTCAGGAAGTAAGGCTGTAACGGCTTTACCCAATCCCAATCAACGGTAGCGAGATCGATACCAAAGAAAGTACCTGTAATCATACCGCATATAATGGTCATACCACCCAGACAAGCACCCAGCAACCCGTACTTGCGAATTGAGGGCTTCATGACACAGATAGCTATACTGATGGCCAGAATGATAGCGCCATAACCAGCATCGCCCATACAGAGGCCGAAGAACAGCATGAAGAAAGGAGCGAACAAAGGCAACGGATCAATATCATGATAATTCGGTAGTGAATACATTCGCAGAATCGGTTCGAATAACGAAGCAAACTTGTTATTCTGAATCTGAATAGGCACATCGTCTTCAAAGGCCGGATCAGTCAGTTCATAATAGATGTGACTACGCTCAAGATAGTCAACAACCTCAGGAGCCTTCTCGACCAAAGTCCATCCAACCAACAAGCGTACAGCATCGCCAGCGATGGATTCATGACTGAGATGTACCTTCGATAAAGATATATTGTTATCATTTTCAAGCTGACCTGCTTCAATCATCTGACGATACTGCTCATTCACAGCAAGCATCTCATCGCGCACAATGGATATCTTCGATTCTATATCCTCCATTTCTGCCACATAAGCCGACAGGGGCTTCTCGGGCAACGACAACACCTCTGCGGTAATATCGGGACGCTCAGTGGAAAATGTCACAAAATAGAGTTTTCCACCGATCTCGTTGATAGGGGTAGCATAGTATTGATTGCGCCATTCCTGCTTGAACAACTTAGATGAGCATACATAGAACGTGACCATGTAACCTTGCTGCTCCAACTCACGGAGGCTATCCCACTGGAATTCACCCCAAGGCTCAAGTGACGTGATGTTCTTATTGACAGCATCAAGTTGATGCTTCAGCGACAACTCGTCTTCACTCAGTTTCTCTACATAGCTGAGCAAAGTTTCCTGCGAGGTATCGTCCACGGCAAGAGGAACATTCGCATTGGAAGCGGTATAGGCATCCTTGGCATAATCAAGAATCGAGAACACGCGTTTATAGCGTTCTGCAAGGGCAAGATTAGATTGAAGTTCCTCGCTAGTAGCACCCTTCTGGAGTTCCTCAATATGTACGACACCCAACTGACGAATATCTGCCAGGAACTGATCGTACTCCTTGTTGGTGACAAGGAACGTAAGTTTCTTCATTTTCTGAATCATACCTCGTCCTCCTTTCCTTCTTCATCGTCTTCAGCATGCGGAGCTTCAGCTTGCCTACGTTTCTCTTGCAACGCTTTCAGAATCTTCTGTGATGACTTAGAGAGGTTCTCCTCGTCTTCCATGAAACGCTTAATCTTACGGATAGCTTCCTGGAATCCTGGAATCTGCACCTTCTCAAATAGATTCACCTTCTGCGTGGTCTTTCGGCGTGCATGATCGAGCAATCCCAACTTGGCTGCCACAAACTCATGCTCAACAGCTGTCTTGGCAAGTCCCTGCAGGAGATTGATGCCATCGAAATACCATTTCGGTGCGCTGAACACTCCGAAAGGCTTTACCTCAAGTTGGATATTGGTCAGCACAGGAACTCTCACACCAGCCACTTTCTTCACATCCATCTCTACGTCCTTCAAGGCAACCAATGAAGCATCAAACTCACCCCAAAGGGCATACATAGATTCGTAGCCTTGTATCTGCTGTTCCAATTTCTTTTCCAACTCTACAGCTTCCTCCTTACATTTCTTCACCTCAAGACGCAACGCCGTTTCCTTACTCTTGATGATAGGCAAGGTACGCTGTCGCATCTTCAGCTGTTTCTCAATTTGCTGAAGCGATGTTTTGTTATATTGAAACTTTATCGCCATTTATTTCCAGTAGATATCTGTAAATTCTTTCTTAATGTTCACT
>CADBSN010000161.1 GCA_902797255.1 uncultured Bacteroidales bacterium
ACAAAGTAATGATTTCTATTTGTTGAAAAGGTTTAATACTTTAAATGTCAAAACATCTGTATCACTCGTCGGAGTCCTGACACAAAAGTGTCAATTTCGTCAATTGTGTTGTAAAGCCCGAAACTGATACGAACCGTTCCTTCTGCTCCTAATCGATGCATAAGAGGTTCTGCACAATGGTGACCCGTACGAACAGCAATGCCTAGGCGGTCAAGTAGCGTGCCAAGATCGAGATGGTGTATGCCTTGTACATTGAAACTGATAGGACCGGCAGATAGATGTTGAGTGTTGCCATAGATTTGGATACCTGCTATGGACTGCATCTGCTTGATGGCATAGGTTGTGAGTTCCGTCTCATGCTGGTGGATTGTGTCCATGCCAATCTGCGAGACATAGTCAAGTGCTACAGCGAGTGCGTGAGAGCCTACATAGTCGGGTGTTCCCGCTTCAAACTTATAAGGAAGTTCGTTGAAGGTGGTAAGTTCAAAACTCACGTTCTTAATCATCTCACCTCCTCCTTGATAAGGGGGTAGCTGATTTAGCCATTCTTCCTTTCCATAGAGTACTCCAATACCTGTAGGACCGTATATTTTATGACCGCTGAAAGCAAAGAAGTCGCAATCGAGCGCTTGCATGTCCACAGTCATGTGAGGTGTGGATTGTGCTCCGTCGATAAGAATTGGCACTCCATGTTCATGGGCAATTCGTATGATATCCTCCACAGGGTTGATAGTGCCCATAACATTTGACACATGAGTGATGCTCACCATGCGAGTCTGTGGGGTGAATAGTTTCTGATAAGTGTCTAAATCCAATACACCTTCGTCGCTCATTGGGATGACTCGGAGTTTAAAACCGTTGAGTTGCCAAGGAACGATATTGGAGTGGTGTTCCATCTGCGACACGATGACTTCGCCCATTTCGGTTTTGTTCGAATGGTATTGCGCCAATGTGCGAGCAAGCAGGTTGATGGATTCTGTAGTGCCTCGAGTGAAAATGATTTCGTTGGTCGAACGGGCGTTGATGAACCGTCTGACCGTCTCACGTGATTGCTCATGCAACTCTGTTGCTTGTTGAGACAAGAAATGCACCCCTCTATGGACATTCGCATTCACATTATAGTATTCGTCGGCAATCGCTTCTACTACCTGACGAGGTTTCTGGGTGGTAGCTGCATTGTCAAGATATACCAGCGGATGTCCGTAGACCGTGCGGCTTAGTATTGGAAAATCATTACGTATATTCTTATCCATTTCGCTGCAAAGGTAGTAATAATTTGCGATTTAACTATTTACCATTCACCATTTTTTGACTATTTTCTTTTTTTTACATTATATAATTTTTTCATTTTTACATTTTTCACTACCTTTGCACCATCAAACAAAACTATTAAGAAGGATTATGAATACATTAGAAACAATTTTTGCAGCAAAGCTGCTTGAAGTAAAAGCTATCAAATTACAACCTGACAACCCATTTACTTGGGCTTCTGGATGGAAATCTCCGTTTTATTGTGATAATCGCAAAACCCTGTCTTTCCCCGCTTTGCGTTCTTTTGTGAAAATTGAATTGGCACGATTGGTGATGGAGCATTTCCCAGAAGCTGATGCTGTAGCTGGAGTAGCGACAGGTGCTATTGCACAAGGAGCCTTAGTGGCTGACGAGTTAGGTATGCCTTTTGCTTATGTGAGGTCGAAACCAAAGGATCATGGATTGGCCAATCTGATTGAAGGAGAATTACCTGTAGGTGCTAAGGTGGTAGTGGTGGAAGACTTGATTTCCACAGGCGGAAGCAGCTTGAAAGCTGTTGAGGCACTCCGTAATGCTGGCTATGAAGTGGTTGGTATGGTTGCTTCGTACACTTATGGCTTCGATGTGGCCAAGCAGGCTTTCGAGGATGCAAAGGTACAGTTGCTGACTTTAACCAACTATGAGGCAGTCTTGGAGGCAGCATTGCAGACAGGTTATATTTCAAAAGATCAAATTCCTACTCTCAACGAGTGGAGAAGTAACCCTAGTGAATGGAGGCAGTAAAATGAAACACGAGAGCGAAGTAAAACTGATTGGTTATCCACAGGAAACGGTATATGCGAAAATTGCCGACTTGAACAATTTGGCAGTTGTTAAAGAGAGATTCAACGACCCTGAGGTACAGGCTAAGATGGCTGGTAATATACCTTCAGATAAGGTAGAGCAAGTGAAAAAGACACTTGAGACCATGCAGGTCAGCACAGACTCTGTGAGTGTTGAAGTTAATCCTGTGGGTCGGCTTGCTATTCAGATTATCGAACGTGACGAACCTAAATGTATCAAGTTCGGTTCTGTCATGTCACCTGTGAAGTTCAACCTATGGGTACAACTGCTACCAGTTACAACAGAAACTTGTAAGATGAGAATAACTGTTGATGCCGACATCCCTGTTTTCCTTGTGGGCATGATTGGGAAGCCATTCAAGGACGGAATAGAGAGAATTGCCGATATGTTAGCTTCATTGCCTTATGAGTAATAAAGATAAGTTGTGGACGAAAAATGTCCAGATGACCGATGAAATCGAACGTTTCACAGTTGGTAAAGACCGTGAAATGGATCTCTATTTGGCCAAATACGATGTGTTGGGCTCAATGGCTCACATCACCATGCTGGAGTCTATAGGACTACTGAGCAAGGACGAACTAACCCAACTTCTAACCGCTCTTAAAGCTATCTATGTAGAGGCTGAGGCGGGTCGCTTTGTGATTGAAGATGGTGTTGAGGACGTGCATTCACAAGTCGAATTGATGCTTACCCGTCAGTTGGGTGATATCGGAAAGAAAATCCACTCAGGACGTTCACGTAATGATCAGGTATTGGTAGACCTCAAGTTATTTATCCGTGACCAAATCAAGGAAATCGTTCAACTGACAGAGACGCTTTTCCATGAACTCATCGCTAAGAGCAATGAGTATAAGGATGTTTTGATGCCTGGTTATACACATCTGCAGGTAGCGATGCCTTCATCGTTTGGCTTGTGGTTTGGTGCCTATGCAGAAAGTCTGGTCGATGATATGCAATATTTGTTGGCAGCTTGGCGTATTACAAATCGCAATCCGTTAGGTTCGGCTGCTGGTTATGGCAGTTCGTTCCCATTGAACCGCCAGATGACAACAGACTTATTGGGATTTGACTCCATGGATTATAATGTGGTTTATGCACAGATGGGACGTGGTAAGACAGAACGCAACGTGGCCTTTTCTATGGCTAGTGTTGCTGGCACATTGGCCAAACTGGCATTCGATGCCTGTATGTTCAATAGCCAGAACTTCGGCTTTGTAAAACTGCCAGATGAATGTACCACGGGTTCGAGCATCATGCCTCATAAGAAAAATCCTGACGTATTTGAGTTGACACGTGCCAAATGCAACAAGATACAAGCATTGCCTCAGACCGTGATGTTGATGATGAACAACCTGCCAAGTGGATACTTCCGTGACTTGCAAATCATCAAGGAGGTGTTCCTCCCATCGTTTGATGAACTGAAGGACTGTCTGCGTATGGCTGCTTATATCATCAATAAGATGAAGGTGAACGAGCACATTCTCGATAATCCTATCTACGACAACATGTTCAGTGTTGAGGAGGTGAATCGTTTGGCTAGTAATGGTATGCCCTTCAGAGATGCTTACAAGAAAGTGGGACTTGATATCGAGGCTGGCAACTTCACTCCTGACAAGCATATTCATCACACGCACCAAGGCAGTATCGGAAATCTTTGTAACGATGCAATCGAGTCTTTGATGCAAAAAACCATCGATGAGTTCGATTTCAGTAAGGTGGAAAAGGCCATACATGATTTACAGGCGTAGCGGACATAGCGGCATTCAATTACCTGCCATATCGTTGGGATTATGGCATAACTTCGGTGGAATCGATGATTTTACCGTTGCACGCGATATGGTGTTGACGGCTTTTGAAAACGGAATCTGCCATTTCGACCTTGCTAACAACTATGGCCCTCCTCCCGGAAGTGCAGAGACTTCCTTTGGCCGAATCCTCTTAAACGACCTGAAGCCCCATCGTGACGAGTTGTTCATCGCCAGCAAGGCTGGTCATGATATGTGGGAAGGGGTGTATGGAACTGGTAGTTCTCGCAAAAACATCATTGCTTCATGTAACCAAAGTCTGCAACGTACAGGTCTTGATTATTTCGACGTTTTTTATAGCCACCGTTATGACCCTGATACTCCTATCGAGGAAACCATGCAAGCGCTGATAGATCTGGTTCGTCAAGGAAAAGCACTTTATGTGGGTATTTCCAAATACCCCAAGGAGCAGCAGGAGCAAGCGTACACGATATTGCGTGATGCACACGTGCCATGTCTGCTCAGCCAGTATCGCTGTTCTATCTTCGACCAGAAAGCAAAGCAAGCCAACTTCGATTGTGCCCAATCCAATGGGTCGGGTATCATCTGCTTCTCACCGTTGGCACAGGGACTCTTATCGGGGAAATACAACAAAGGAATCCCTGCAAACAGCCGAGCAGCAAAACCTACAGGATTTTTGCAGGAGTCACAAGTGACGGAGGAACGGGTTGAGGCTGCGCGTAAACTTGACGAGGTGGCAACGGAGAGAGGTCAAACCCTTGCACAAATGTCGTTGGCCTGGGTGTTGAACGACCCTCGTGTCACTTCTGTCATCATTGGTGCTTCATCTGTCGATCAACTAAAGGTCAATTTAGGGGCTATCAACAACTTGGAATTCTCAACCGAAGAGTTGAAAAGAATCGATGAGATCGTCCAAAAACCAACAATTTCATTTTAATTTATGAAACGACTGCTAACGATAGGATTGATGCTGTGTTGTCTTGTCTCCTGTAAAAAGGAGATAAGCGGTACATATTCAACGAAATATCCTGTGCGTTTTTATTTTGAAGTGGCACAAAGTGCCGAGCTCTTCAACGCAATCGGTAATCCCGGCCAGTTTGTGACAATCCGTAAGACCGAAGGGAAGGTGCGGATTACCAATATGATTAATCAGAGTCATGATTATGCCTTGTCGCAGATTGGTGGCCGTGAGTTTGAATTCGGGTTAGGGGGCTTGATTGTTGGCACCAGTTCTACGCCGAACATGTCGAACGGCTTCGATCTTGTCGCTTATGATTTGGCATGCCCTAGTTGTGACCGTCAGGACAAACGTCTGACAATAAAAGACAATGGTACGGCTCTCTGCTCCCATTGTGGCAACTCCTACGACTTGAATAACTACGGATGGATCATTACCGCTACTGATAAAGAGAAAGAGCAGCGAGGTCTCTACAGATATCGAATTGGCTATAATGGGATGGCGATTAATGTAAATAATAAATAGGGCAGAAATCGTAAATGGTTAAATGGTAACTGATTAAATGGTAAATGTTCAATGGCTAACAGTTCAACCTTGAAAGAAAAGACTGCCAAAGGACTCCTTTGGGGAGCGATGAACAGCACACTGATGCAGGTGCTGAATGCTGTCATCGGAGTTGTGCTGTTGTGGTATCTCGACCCGGGGGACTACGGTATGATTGCTGTTCTGGCCATCTATTCAGCGATTGCAGCCAATCTGCAAGATAGTGGTTTCATCTCAGCCCTCATCAACAAACGCGATGCGACCCATCAGGACTTGAATGCTGTGTTTTGGTTCAACATTCTGGTGAGTGCACTTATTTATGTTGTCCTTTGGTTCTGCGCACCACTTATTGCTGACTACAACGGAGAGCCACAGTTGGTGCCTCTGTCCCGTTATGCCTTTTTGGGCTTTTTCTGTGCCAGTTTCTCCATCACCCCACGAACTATCTTGATGAAGGCGCTGAGGGTAAAGGAACAAGCCATCTGCAATATTGTGGCGCTGATCATCTCAGGTGCTGTGGCTATCATCATGGCTGCCAACAAGATGGCCTATTGGAGTATTGCTACCCAAAGCATTGTATATGTCAGCATTGTGTCTATCGGTAGTTGGTACTATTCCAAGTGGCGACCATCACTACATATCACTTTCCGCCCCATCAAGGAGATGTTCGGCTTCAGTTGTAAGATTTTGATTACAGGTATCTTTAACAACATCAATAAGTTTGCCTTTGAGAGCACGATGGGTTCGTTCTACCCCAAAGACAGCATCGGAGCCTATTCGCAGGCGAACAAATGGAACCAGATGGGCAGTCAGACCATACTCGGAATGGTGCAGAGTGTAGCCCAACCGATGTTCGTTCAGGTCGGCGATGATCGGGAACGTCAGCAACGGGTATTCCGAAAAATGCTCCGTTTCACCGCATTGGTGTCCTTCCCTTTGATGTTCGGCTTTAGCCTTGTTGCTTCCGAATTCATCGGTATCATCGCACCATCCAAGTGGCTTACCGCCATTCCTTTCCTACAGGTGCTTTGCGTCGGAGGAGCCTTCTTCCCGTTAGCGGCCCTCTATTCTAACTTCATCATCAGTCGTGGGAAGTCTGATATCTATATGTGGAACACGATAGCCCAGAGCGTTGTTATTCTCGCCAACTTGTTTGCTGTTCAGTATTTCCATCTCAATTGGTTCGGTTTCAGCGGTATTCAACTGATGGTCATCAACTATGTTGTCATCATTGCCCTGTGGATGTTTGTCTGGCATTATTTCGTATGGCGCGAAATCCGTCTGTCGCTCACCTCTGCGTTGCTTGATGTTGTGCCCTTCTGCTTGGTAGCTATCTTCGCGATAGTCGCCACCTACTTTGCTACAGCTGCAATCTCCAACCTCTATCTGCTGCTGGCATCTCGCATCTTGATGGTGGCCGTTATTTATATAGGTGTCCTTTGGATGTTGAAGGCAGAGATTTTGCGCGAGTGCATCAGCTATATCCGAAAGAAATGAACATTGACCATTTAAAAATTATTACATTTTATCATTTTTAAATTTTTACATTTTTGAAAGAGCGTAACCATACCTTTGATTTTCTCTGTGGCCTATGCATCATCCGTATGATGTGCAACCACGCTATTGCGATGTGTGGACTTCGTTGGCAGCATGTGGGAGGTATCTCGTGGTATGACCTCATGAGTTGGACCTTCTTCTTCATGTGTTTTTTCTTCTTCAAAGCTGGCTATTTCAACAAAACCGTGAGCGGCAACTCTGTAGCCTATTGCAAAGATCGCGTGAAGCGTTTGCTGGTACCCTACGTCACTTGGAGCGTCATCGGAGCCATCGTCTATTTCGGCATGATAG
>CADBSN010000162.1 GCA_902797255.1 uncultured Bacteroidales bacterium
TCAAGTGATAGGATGTGATGCGGTTGAAACGACGTGAGTTGACGATGAGCACGGCACTCTTCACACCAATTCCGGGCACACGGAGAATGTCCTCATAGGAAGCTTTGTTGATGTCCACAGGGAAGAATTCCGGATGTCTTAATGCCCATCCAAGCTTGGGGTCGACATCAAGGTCGAGATGGGTGTGTTTATCATCTACAATCTCATCTACCTTGAAATGATAGAAACGCATGAGCCAGTCGGCCTGATACAGGCGGTTCTCGCGCACCAAGGGCGGCTGTTTCAGCACAGGCAAACGAGGGTCGTAGGTATTTACACTGACATAACCAGAGTAATAGACGCGCCGCATGGTAGGCTGCTGATACATGGTGTTCGACATCTTCAGAATGTCCAAATCACTCTCTTTCGTGGCACCCACAATCATCTGCGTTGACTGACCCGCGGGCACAAACCTTGGTGCATGACGGAACTTTTTCCTGTCCTCCTTGTTCTCCAATACCCCCTGCTGAATCTGCGACATCGGCAGAAAAATACTCTTGTGGTTTTTCTCGGGAGCCAGAGCCTTCAGCGATTCCTCCTTGGGAATTTCGATGTTGATGCTCATACGGTCGGCATAGCGGCCAGCCTCTTGCAGCAGCTCTTGTGAAGCACCAGGAATCGCCTTCAGGTGAATATAGCCATTGAAACGATGAACAGTACGGAGGTCGCGCACAATAGCGGTCAGACGCTCCATCGTGTAGTCAGGATTGCGCACAACACCACTCGACAGGAACAGGCCTTCAATATAATTGCGGCGATAGAACTCCATGGTGATTTCTTCCAATTCCGATACGGAGAGTGTGGCCCGCTGGATGTCGTTGGTACGACGATTGATGCAGTAGGCACAGTCGTACATGCAGTAGTTGGTCAGCATCACCTTCAGCAACGAGATGCAACGCCCATCATCGGCAAACGAATGGCAGATACCTATGCCGCCCACGGTGGAACCGACCATACCCGCCTTGCCTTTGCGCACAGTACCGCTCGACGAGCACGACACATCGTACTTCGCCGACTCAGCTAGGATGCGCAGTTTCTCCATCGTCTTTTCAGTCAGCATAAGCTATTCATTATTCATCATGCAAAGATATAAAAAGTTTAGAGTTTAGCGTTTAGAGTTCGGCGTTTTTTCATTTTTTGTACTATTAAACCTTTAAACTATTAGACTATTAAACTTTTTTTCGTACCTTTGCAGTCGAAATATATAAACAAAGAATAAGTATGACAGAAAGACGAGTTAGAGTTCGCTTTGCACCAAGTCCTACCGGACCACTCCACATCGGAGGTGTGCGTACAGCTCTTTATAATTATTTGTTCGCCAAGCAACATGGTGGCGACCTTATTTTCCGTATCGAAGATACCGACTCCACACGATTTGTACCAGGAGCAGAAGAATATATCATCGAGGCTTTCAATTGGTTGGGCATCAAATTCGACGAGGGTGTCAGTTTTGGTGGCAATCATGGACCTTATCGGCAATCCGAACGACGCGACATCTATAAGCAATATGTACAGCAACTGTTGGACAACGGAAAGGCATACATCGCTTTCGACACACCAGAAGAACTGGATGCCAAGCGTGCCGAGATTGAGAACTTCCAATACGATGCAAGCACACGCAACATGATGCGCAACTCGCTCACCATGCCAAAGGAAGAGGTTGACCGCCTCATCGCAGAAGGTCATCAATATGTGGTGCGTTTCAAGATTGAACCAGGACGCGATGTCCATGTGGATGACATCATCCGTGGTGAGGTCTGCATCAACTCATCCATCCTCGACGATAAGGTGCTGTTCAAGAGTGCCGACCAACTGCCCACCTATCATCTGGCCAACATCGTCGATGACCACTTGATGGAAGTCACTCACGTGATTCGCGGTGAAGAGTGGTTGCCAAGTGCCCCACTCCACATGCTCCTCTACGAAGCATTCGGATGGACAGACACCATGCCACGATTCGCCCACCTGCCTCTGTTGCTGAAGCCAGTAGGCAACGGCAAGCTGTCGAAGCGTGATGGCGACAAACTCGGCTTCCCTGTATTCCCACTAGAATGGCATAATCCTGTGAGCGGCGAGGTATCATCAGGCTATCGCGAGCAAGGCTATCTGCCCGAGGCCGTTGTCAACTTCCTTGCCTTATTGGGATGGAACCCAGGCAACGATCAGGAAATCATGACGATGGACGAGATGATCCGTCTGTTCGACCTCTCGAAATGCAGCAAGGCCGGCGCACGTTTCGACTACATCAAAGGCATGTGGTTCAACCACCAATACCTCATGATGCGTGATGCGAAAGAGTGGACACCTGAATTCGACCGTATTCTCAAGGCTGAAGGAATCGAGTCTACCCCTGAGCGTGAAGCACAGGTTGTAGAGATGATGAAGCAGAAAGTCATTGAATATGTCGACAACGAAGGAAACAAGAAGAAACGCAATATCAGTTTCGTGAGCGACCTCTGGCCACTCTGTAAGTTCTTCTTCGTAGCTCCTGAAACCTACGACACAGAAGATAAGTTCGTTCGCAAGAATTGGAAAGAAGGAACTGCGTTGGAGATGGACGAACTCATCGGAGTACTCTCTACACTCGACGACCGTGAATTCACCGTTGCTGAGATGAAAGACATGGTGGAAGCATGGTGCGAAGCCACTGGTCGCAAGCCTTGGAATGCTTGGCGCGTTTGCCTCGTAGGCACAGGTCAGGGACCCGACATGTACGAGTTGGCAGCCTTCTTAGGCAAAGCCGAAACCATCCGAAGAATGCAGAAAGCAATTGAATGCCTGGGATGAGAAAACAAACCATATTAAATAAGATTGACGAGAAGCTCCAAATCGTCTGCTACTCCATCGGCATGTATGTCTTCACCATGGGAGCTATCTTCGCGAGTATCTTCGTGAAGAAGATACGCCATCAGGTGAAGGGCGATGCAGGTACTTGGATCAAACTGCATAAGTACATCAAGAAAGACGATAAGATTGTGTGGTTTCACGCAGCCTCCTTGGGCGAGTTCGAGCAAGGCCGTCTGCTCATGGAGCTTGTGCGGAAAAACCTGCCCGAATACAAGATACTGCTCACCTTTTTTTCCCCCTCTGGCTACGAAGTACGGAAGGATTATGAAGGAGCCGATATCGTGTGTTACCTACCATTCGACACTCCAGGCAATGCAGCTTCATTCTTGCGATTGACCCATCCCGATATCGCAATCTTCATCAAGTACGAATTCTGGTACCACTACCTTCGCCGTGCCCACAAGCGTGGCGTGAAGGTCTACAGCGTCAGCAGCATCTTCCGCGAAGACCAGCATTTCTTCAAGTGGTACGGCATGACCCAGCCGCTCTATCAGTTCGACTATTTCTTCGTGCAGAATCAGGAATCCAAAGATCTGCTCGCACGCCTCGGTATTGACAATGCCATGATTGTAGGCGATACTCGCTTCGACCGCGTCATCAAAATCAAGCAGCGTTCAGCCAACTTGCCCGTTGTCAAGACCTTTGTCGACAACCAACCCACCTTCATCGCAGGCAGTAGCTGGCAGCCCGACGAGCAGATCTACATCCCCTACTTCGCGAACCATCGCGATTGGAAACTGATTATCGCGCCCCATAAGATTACAGGTCACCACCTCAGCGAACTCCGCACTTGGCTGGCCGACCGTAAAGTCATCTTCTATTCCGAAATCACCACCGAAGACGGACAGCAAGCTGTTGATGACAGCATACTTCGCGAAGCAGAAGTGCTCATCGTCGATTGCTTCGGCAAACTCTCGTCCATCTATCGCTACGGCAACCTCGCCCTCGTAGGCGGTGGATTCGGAGCAGGCATCCATAATGTACCCGAGGCAGCAGTCTATGGCATCCCCGTCGTGTTCGGCCCCAACAACAAGAAGTTCCAGGAAGCCCAAGCCCTGCTCCAGTGCAAAGGCTCCTTCGAATTCACCGATGCAGCATCGTTCGCCACTCTGGTTGACGACTTCATCCAACATCCCGAAAAGATGAAGGCAGCTGGCGAAGCAGCCAGTCAGTACATCTACGGCAATGCTGGTGCTGTCAGCAAATGCTATGAGGCCATCTTCAACAATAAATCGTAAATGGTAAATGGTTAAATCGTAAATGCTATGGCACTTATCAAAACCGTATGCGGCCTGACACCCAAGTGGGGTAAGGACTGTTATTTCTCAGAAAACGCCACCATCGTAGGCGATGTCACCTTAGGCGACCAATGTACAGTATGGTTCAATGCAGTCGTACGAGGCGATGTCAATTACATTCGTATCGGCAACCGCGTCAACATCCAAGACGGCAGTTGTCTCCACACCCTCTACCAGAAGGCTGCCCTTGAGATAGGCGACGACGTCACCATCGGACATAACGTCACCCTCCACGGCTGCACCGTTCACAACTGTGCCCTCATCGGCATGGGAGCCACCGTTCTCGACCATGCAGATATTGGCGAAGGTGCCATCATCGCCGCAGGAGCCCTCGTCCTCCAGAACACCAAGGTAGGTCCGGGAGAACTATGGGGTGGCGTACCCGCCAAGTTCATCAAGAAAGTAGACCCAGAGCAAGCCAAGGAGCTCAACCAAGGCATCGCCTCCCACTACATCATGTACAAGGACTGGTACAAAGACGAAGAGAATTAAGTTCTTCACAGACAATCCACTCTCAATAATGCTTTTTCTTTAACACTCCTTCCCACCACTTGTGTGTTCTGTGGGAGGAGGATTAATGCTCTTGGATGTATTTGTAACACAGAAAAGCCTTAACTGTGATACTGTGATTTGTGACAGTTTGAAATAATTAACAACATTAAATCATTAAGAATCAATGAATTACGATATTTTAGCCGCACCGCTCCGGCAATGCCAAAGTCTGGAAAAGTCACAGAAATAGTGAAATTCCTGCTCTATTAGGCTATAAAAGACAAGCATAATCCCTCGTTTTGATGCTTTTCTTCCTACTTTGCGCACATATCAGTCTTTCTGAATTTTAGTACTCCGACCTCAGTTTGAAGGCTTAATGTAACATATTGGCCTATCTGGTAGCAAAAAACAAGCGATGTGGCATCTGCCGCATCGCTGTTTGTTTAATATTCTTCCTCGTCCCAAAGGAAATCCTCTTTGGATGGATAGTCCGGCCATATTTCCTCTATGCTCTCATAGACATCGCCCTCGTCTTCTATTTCCTGTAGGTTCTCGAGTACTTCAAGTGGTGCTCCTGAACGCGTCGCATAATCAATGAGTTCGTCTTTGGTTGCAGGCCAGGGAGCATCCTCCAATTTTGTTGCCAATTCGAGTGTCCAATACATAGGCTTCTTCTTTTTGTGATTTATGGTAATTAAAGTCAGTTATTTCTTTTGAGCCGCAAAAATACAAATATTATTTGTATCTACAAGCGTTTTTTACAAAAATTTTATGTCGATACGTATTTTTTCTATTTTTGGCTCTTTTTTTCCGAGGGCTATTTTATGATATTCGCCTATTTTCAGAATCGGACAGCAGTCTTTGCGCCATTGTAATTAACAGTCTTCTGCTTGCCATCGGGCAGGACTACGGTGAACTGACGTGACTGGAGCATGCCGGGATATGCGCCTCGGCGTGCACCGATGGTGAGGGTGCGGCTCTTGTCGCTCCAATCGAAGGTGATAGTGGTGTAAGTGCCCTTCTCGTAGTTGTAGCTGTCGCCTTCGTCTTCATAGAGGGTGAACGATCCGTTGGCACCTGGATAGACGCGCAGTTCGAGGTTGTCCCACGTCTTCTCGCCTACATATTGCATCTCTGGGCCGAGAGGCAGGATACCACCTGCACGAACGAACATCGGCACGCGATCGAGCGAAGTCTGCAGTTCTACGTTCTGACCACCTGTGTAGCGACGACCTGTCCAGAAGTCGTACCACTCGGCATCCTTTGGCAAGTATTTCGTAGCTGTCTTGGTGGCTGTGAAATCGACTGCTCCGACGGGTGAACCGTCGGACGCATTCTGGCGGTTCCAGCCTGTCATCTCATTGGTGCGGATGATTCGTTCCTCGGTGTATTGTGGACTGACAATCGGACAAGCGAGGATACTGTGGCCGAACATGAACTCGTCGGTCATGTCCCACACCTGCTTATCGGCAGCGAAGTCGGCAAAGAGTGGACGCATATAGCTGTCGTTAGCAGAAGTTACCTGCCATGCTGTACTATATAAATAAGGTATAAGGCGATAGCGGAGGCGAATCTGCTTCTCAATGGCATCATAGACTGGTTCGCCCTTCTTGCCGAACTGCCAGATCTCGCGTGGTGCATCGGCACCATGACTGCGGAAGACAGGACAGAACAGACCATATTGCATCCAGCGGACATAGAGTTCCTGGAACTGTGGGTTCTTAGGAGCCGAACCACCTCCACGGGTGTTGTAAGAGCCGCAGAAGAATCCGCCGATATCAGTATTGAAGTTTGGATTGCCTGTCAGCGTATAGCTGAGACCTGCAGGAACCTGCTTGCGCAGCATGTCCCATGATGAGTTGACATCACCGCTCCACATGTTGGAGCCGTAGTGCTGCTGACCGGCAAAAGATGAGCGGGTCATGATGAACACTCGCTTGCCACGATCGTCCTTACGCTGTGACTGATAGATGCCTCGAACGGTCTCGAGTGGGAAAGCATTACGCAATGAGCGCCAAGTGCCGCCAGTCACAGGATGAGCATAATCACTCTCCTTCGGATTGAAGAAGTCTGGATCAGTTGAGTCCATCCACCATGCATCAGTTCCATAGTCGTAGAGGGTCTTGAGGTATTTCCAGTAGATGTCGCGAGCATCAGAACAGAAAGCATCGTAGACCTTCACCCCTGAAGGATATTTCATATCGGGTGGCCAGACATGTGAGATACCACTCTGTGGCCAAGTCTCGATAGGCAACAGGAGGCCCTTCTCGTCCAACTCGCGGAACTGCTGAGTCATCGGTCCGAAGCTTGCCCAGATTGAAATCATGAAGTGAGCATGTTTCTTATGGACGTTATCAATCATCTGCTTACCATTCGAGAAATCCTCAGCCAGGAAGTCCATCGCATTCCACAGGTAGTTGCTTCCCCAATACTGCCAGTCCTGAATGATTCCGTCGAGTGGTACATTGAGCGAACGATATTGATCAACGATTCCTTCGGTCTCGCGAGCGGTCTTATAGCGCTCTTTCGACTGCCAATAGCCAAAGGTCCACAATGGGAACATCGGCACGTCGCCACTAAGATAGCGCATCTGGGCAATCACTCCATCGGCAGAGCCGCCATACATGAAGTAATAGTCCACACCATTGCCTGCCTCAGCATCGAAGGTCATGCCATCGGCATTATCTTCAAAGAGGGTTGGTGAGTAGTTCTCCCAGTAGATGCCCCAGCCCTTTATCGACTGTAGCACGTTCATGAAGTCCTCAAGGTTCGACTGCTCCATGCGTTTCTTCTCGCCTCGACGATTCATCTTACCATTCTGGATAGTACCCAGACCGTAGATAGCCTCGTCCTTGTCGAGCGTGAATGTCTGACGTGCCTCCTTTATGTCGCAGCTCTTCTCCTTGAGCAACACAACTCCTTTGGATGTGAGGAAGGTCAGGTTGCCCTGCGCATCCTGCTTCACCGTCAGTTCCTTACTTTTCCATTGGCCTTTAGAAGCAGACCATCCTTTTTTCATGGGTTGAGCGGTTACAACGAGTGTTTTTGTTGGTTCTCCTTTGACAACATGTACAATGCTTGGCGTGATGAACTCAATCTTCACATCCTGCGCCCAGCTAACACTTGCTGTCAGCATCGTACTGAATAGAATGAATAATGATTTTTTCATAATAAATGGGCTGTTTATTTTAAGCTTGTAGTTATTGAATTGCAAAGATAATGTATTTCTTGGGAATAGCCAAATGTTTTGCGCACATTTGCAAAATCAGTGTAGCAAATGGTGATAATAAACAAATTTTGCGCACATTTGCA
>CADBSN010000163.1 GCA_902797255.1 uncultured Bacteroidales bacterium
GAAATCTGCATGGGTATGCACATCTATTTCCTCACGAAGCTATCCCCTACCCTGATTTTCAAAGCCTTCTCGGAGATACGTCCTACGCTGGTCATTTCTGTTCCGCTGATTATCGAGAAAATCATACGCCGTGCCGTTGTTCCGAAGCTGCAGGATGTACGGATCCGTACCCTACTCCATTTGCCAATCGTAGGTACACAAATCAAACGCCGTATCTGCCGCAAACTGACAAAAGCATTCGGTGATAGGTTCTACGAAGTGATTATCGGAGGTGCTGCATTCTCAGAAGATGTGGAGAACATCATGAAAGATATCGGTTTCAGATACACCGTAGGTTATGGAACCACCGAATGTGCACCACTGATTTCCTATGCCCATTGGTACGACTTCCCCAAAGGTAGTTGTGGACGTGCCATCCATCGTATGCAATTGCGCATCAACAGCAACGACCCTGCAAACGAGGTGGGTGAGATTCTCGTCAAAGGAGACGGTGTAATGCTAGGCTATTTCAAAAACGAAGAAGCCACCCGTGAGGCACTCGATGCTGACGGATGGTATCATACGGGTGACTTAGGTGTCATTGCCAATGACGGAAGTCTCTATATTCGCGGTAGGTCGAAGAATATGCTTTTAGGGCCAAACGGTCAAAACATCTATCCAGAGGAGATAGAAGAC
This sequence comes from uncultured Bacteroidales bacterium, assembly GCA_902797255.1. Taxonomy (GTDB): domain Bacteria; phylum Bacteroidota; class Bacteroidia; order Bacteroidales; family Bacteroidaceae; genus Colivivens. The sequence goes on from CADBSN010000163.1 coordinate 676, forward strand.
AAGCTCAATGCTCAGCTGTTGGTAGCAGAGAGTGTAGTGATACAAAACAAAGACCGACTCTACGCCCTCATCTTCCCAGATGCTGACGAAGTGGAGAAAATGCATGTGACCGACCTGAAGGCTGCGATGGAAAGCCTGCGCAAAGAGGTGAACCAAGAACTTCCTGCCTACGAACACCTGGCAGGCATCAAAATCATGGATAAGGAATTCGAGAAAACTCCAAAGAAGAGCATCAAACGTTTCCTGTATCTCAACGAGAAAGTATAAGAGAAACTATCATAAACGAGTGAGCATCGTATTGTTGGTACGATGCTCACTCGTTTTTTTGATGGGATGTTTCTTCTACAGCCTATTGTATCAACCCTGCTGTCACCAATCCACGACGTGGGTCGTCAGCAGCAGCTTTCGTGTTAAAGACTCCAGGATCACGATCGGGTTGCCATGTACGGTATTGTATCAATGGCATCTCTGGATCTGACACATTCACCAATAGGAACAAGAATCCTGTGTCGCTATATGTACTAGAGAAATAATCCTGACGCAGGTTGATACCAAAGCGAGCATCGTACATCTTATCCAACAGACAATCGCTGAAGTGGATATTGATGAACTCGTTCCGCTTGAAGCAAGCCTCAAGACGTTCCATGTATTGCTCTTTATCCATCTTGGTGTAAGAGGCCTTCTGATTGTTGGTTGTCTTGATGGAAATGGCCTGTCCCTCACTCGCAGCCTTCGTACCGGTGGCTTTCTTCAACAAGTGACCGGTGATGATGACAGCCTCATCGTCAAAGATGCTCTTGATGTAATCCAGACGATGCAAAGCAAATGCGGTCTGATAGTTCTCAAGGAAGGTTGCCAGCAACGTACACGTGCTGTCACCCCAATATTCAAGATGCTTTTCTGTGTAAATCTGCTCACGGGTCGGTTTGTCCAAACCGAATGCCACACACTCAATCAAGTCGTCAGCATTAAACGTGAAGGTCACATCCTCAATGAATGCACGTTTGTTGTTCTTATAGGTGAATCGCATCGGAATACTGCGACAGATAATCTTATCACGATAAGGGAAGCAATGAAGCTCTGGAATGGTCAGAATCTCTGCATTTCCATAGTGAATCAGCTGGTCGAACATTTCGTAACCTTCAGGCGTGAAACTACTCTTAACAGCGTCGTATTTCTTGGTCTTGATCGCATCAGCAATACTCATCACGGTCTTTGTAAAGTCCTTAGCTTGCGTACGCTTCATAAATGCGTTGGTAGGTGTAGCTTGCTCCTGAGCCACTTCCTCAAACTGAGCCTTCACCTCCTTCATCTTTTTCTTATCGCCAAAGTCAACAGTCGCATTTGCCTCACGGAAATTACTGTCGCCATACATATTCATCAAGTACTCCAGTTCAGGATCGTTGCGCATTTCATTACGATACTCGTATTCATAAGTCAGATGAAGTTTGTTCGCGTCGTACGACTTAATGGTGGTTACATACGACATACCATCCTTAGCGGCATGACTCAGGTCACTCATACGCAGTCCGTCATGATAACGGAAATCCAAACTTGCCACTGGCTGACCATTATAGGTCGTAAAGAGCTTGATGTTCTGTCCATCGATTTCTGCCACCTCAGTCTTAAGGTTACGGAATATCTCACGCATCTGCTGAGGAATCCAAGTGATGAGCATGTGGTCGTTATACTTCACATTGCTGGCATCCTCCACACTCTTGAGCAGACAAAGTCCCCAGTAATAGAAACGGAGTGCATCGTCAATACGTCCCAGCTTCTCTGCATTCTGAGCATCAATACAATGTTGTACCACTCGCTGACGACGTGCCTGATATGTACTATCGAGTTGTGCCTTCTCCATATAAGCCATCACACGACACTGAGGCGGATTGGCAAGAATCAGCACATGAGTTCCTTTGAGCTGACCGGCAGCCTTGATTTTGATGACACTCACATCTTCCATTTCTGTCTGCACATCTTGTCCGTTCTGCACATTTCTGGTTCGAGAAGTAGCATCGCTCTCAACTCTTGCTGATATGGATGTGAGCAAATCTTGCTTGGCATTCTGCGTTGCCTCATTCACGTTTGCTCCATCACCAAATCCCCACATATAACGCTCGCTATCGTTCTGAATCGCTTGGGCCTTCCGCTGATTCTCTCGCAGGTTCTGTGCGCTGACCATACAAGGGACAGCAAGCAGAAGGATTGCGCTCAGCACATGAATCATACTATGTTTCACCATATTATCATTTACCATTTATTATTATTCCCTTTTAGTTATTTACTCGTCAACTTTAAACTCTATTCAACTGACTTTAAACTATAAACTATAAACTTTAAACTTCACTACGGTGTCTGATTATCGTTACGACCTGGTGTCAGACGGGTCTTGAACGACATCATTTCGCTATAACTTGTTCCAGCTGCACTCGTGGCATAAGCACGAACATAATAGGTTGTTCCAGAATGTAAGTTAGGTATAGTCACCGTTGCTTCCTCTCCGTTAAGAGTACCTGCTACACGTGTACCCTGATTAACCATGTTTGGATTTTCTGCATATACCAATCCACATGCAGTGATTGGCAAGGTTGCTGAAGTGGCGCTGAAGGTCAGCGTAGCCTCGTTCATAGCAACATTGGTGACAGATGGCAGATAGACAACTGGCATCGTAGCACCAAGCTGTCTGATCTGAATGGTTTGACTGACATTATTTCCAATAGGTGAATCTGTCCACACTACGATGGTAACGACACGCTCTTCAAGCGATGGGTTCGGTTCGAATTCCATTGTTGCATCAACAGGTTCGCCACTTGGATCTCCATACATAACCAACTGGTCATTATAAACGAAGCGTGTCCAATCCCACTCTCCTGCTGGTGAAAGATCGGTTACAGTTGCTTGCCAATAAAAGTTAGATACGACTCCAAAGGTTGCTGTACCACCAGCTGCACTGACATCGTTTGCAGGAGTGAGTTGCAACTTCGGAGTACGTCCACCTACCTGAACGTAAACAGTAATAGGAGCTACTTTATGGTCGGCATCAGTCAAGGTGATAGCACCCATGATTGCATCTGAATTCAGATTTTCATTGGCATGAATGGTCAGTTGCTGATTACCTTCACCATCCACCGACTGTGCGTTATTGATGGTCAGCCATTCTATTGAACTGGTAGCTGTCCATTGAGAGTTACTTGATACCTCAAGGGTTTGAGTACCGCCCTCATAGACGAAGAACATCGATGCAGGCGACGGAACCACTACAATGGCACCAGGACGCTGATTGACTGTGACAATACGCTCAATACCATCACCCGTCTTGATGGTTATAGTACCCGTCTGAGTTGTCGGTACTGTACTGGCTGCTACATCGAACACGATACTTTGGCTACCACTACCTCGACCTGCGGCAGGTTGAGTGATGGTAATCCAATTGGCATCTGTGGTTACTGTCCATGCGCAATTTGCCTCAACCGGAATAACATGATCTTTAGAGGCTTCACCGCTGACGTTTATAACGGTTCCTGCTGCCAAATGGTCACTGCTGACATACTCTGCCTCCAGATTGTCTCCGCTACATGCGGTCATGATTGCTGCTATGATTGGCAGCATCATCACTATGCTATATTTTTTATGCTTCATCATCTTATTTACTATTTAACTATTTACCATTTACTA
>CADBSN010000164.1 GCA_902797255.1 uncultured Bacteroidales bacterium
ACGAAGTCCACAAATCTGAATGTTCGGAAACCAGGACCTTTATATTAATAAACAAATAATGAATATAAGTAGAATGACTTGGAAAACTGTCTTTTTGGAACTTGCACTACTGACGTGTCTGAATGCCCCCATCTTCTCAGATAGTGTTGTAAGGGCACAAGTGCAGGATGCCTTTCAAGGAATTCTGCCTGTGACCGATCGGCTGATGATGCGCAGTCTGAATGGCGTATGGCAGCTGAAGGTGGTGGAGGGCATCACTGATGATAAAACGGTGCCTGAAGTTGATGCCTCTTGGGGTTCCATCCCTGTACCAGGATGCTGGGAGGCTTACAACTTTTGCAAGCCAAGTTATGATGCTCCCAAGCGTCTAACGGGCTACTACCATACCACATTCAGCGTGCCTGAGGCATGGCGGGGACAGCGCATTGTCATCCGCTTCGACGGTGTGCTCTACGGCTATGACCTCTGGATTAATGGCAAGCCTGCCGGTTCCTGGCGTTCGGCCTACAATACGGCCCTGTTCGACATTACGCCCTATCTGATGAAGGATGCCGAACAACAGTTGGCCATGAGGGTTGTTTCCCAGTTTTCCGGCTCTGACTTCGACTATAATGATGACTGGGCACCCAATGGTATCTTTCGCGATGTGACGCTCTTTTCTGTACCAGAAACCCATCTGAAAGACTTGACTATTCACGCCCGTCTGAATGGTGAGGTAGATGTAGATACAGAAATTGCCAACGCTCGGAAGGGTACCACCGTGAGCCATGAGATAATAGACAGCCATGGGCATGTTGTTGGAACGACGAAGGTAGACCACCCGCAGTTGTGGACGGCTGAGACACCTTATCTATATGCATTACGCACAACGCTGAAACATAAAGGCAAGACGCTGCAGACCTTTGAACACAAGTTCGGCTTCCGCGAACTGACCATCGAGGGAAACGTCCTGAAACTAAACGGCAGGCCCATCAAACTGCGTGGCGTCACCAGTCACAGTACCGACCCCGTGACGGTGAAGGTCATTTCAGACGAGCTCACCCTACGAGACATGAAACTGATGAAGGAGGCCTCGGTCAACTATATCCGTACATCGCACTATCCCCGTGAACCCCGTTTCTATGAGTTGGCCGACTCCTTAGGCTTCTATATCATCGACGAAGTTCCTTTCGGCTATGGCGACCGTAACCTCTACGATTCTACATATTATGAAGCATTACAACAGCGGGCGCAGGCCACAATCCGCCGCGACAAGAACCACCCGTCGGTACTGATATGGAGCATTGGCAACGAGAACCCACTCACCGACATCTGCATCCAGCTGGGTGACTATGTCGCTACGCAACTGGATCCCTCACGTCCATATTGCTATCCGCAGGTTGGTAGTTATTTCACCAGTTTCTTCAATGCTGGTGGAAAGTTCCCGTCAGCAGCCCCTATTTACGCTCCGCACTATCCCACCACAGCGCAGATAGGGCGCTTCTACCAGCGCATGGACCGCCCCGTCATCTTTACCGAATATTGTCATTCGCTGGGTATTGCCTTCGAAGATCATGACCGTCAATGGGAAATCATAGAACGTACACCTGGCATTGCCGGAGGCAGCGTGTGGGAATGGGTGGACCAAGGAATGCCGTTTAGAAGTGAAAAAGGAAGAGAGAATAATGAAATATTATTCGGCTATGAGGAGCGTGTGTTCACCTCGCCCAATGGCGGTTTTAAGATGTCAGGCAACAAAGGTACTGACGGCCTGCTGTATGCCGACCGTACCCCATTGCCAAATTACTATGAGCTTCAGCACAACTATGCCCGAGCCTTCGTGTCAGAGGTCAAGGACGGTGTGCTGACCATAGCGAACCGTTACGACTTTCTGAATCTGAAGGACAATGTCACCATCCATTGGGCGCTGACCAACGACCGCGATACGGTGCTGCGAGGTGCTTTCAGTCCTGAATGTCCGCCACATAGCTCCACAACCTATACGCTGGATCTGCCTAAGCAGAACGGACTCAGCCTTTTACTGTTTGACATGGAAGATGATCAGGGACATATTTTCCTGCATCAGAGCTTTGTGTTGAATAAACCAAAGATGGCTTGGGATGGTTCGGGCGATATTTTGACGTATATTCAGGAAGGTCCGCTGGTGCGTGTAGGACGCAAACCAACGATGGCAGAATTACTGCGTGTGAAGAATGACCGTATCGACCAGTATCTCCAGCCTTTGGAGAATCCTTATGTGAACTCCGACGTTGTTATGACGCCAACTGAAACGGGTACAATGGTGAGTTACACGCTGACACCCGACACCACTTCGCGTTTCCTTTCTGAACTCGGCGTGGCCTTCCTGCTCGACAGCTGTCTGGACCGTGTGCAATGGTTAGGAAAGGGACCCTTCCCGTCATATCCCGGCCGCCATCAAGCCAACCGCTATGGCATCTGGGCTAAACATCAGGACGACCTCTATTTCGAGGGCAACCGCATGGACGTGGATGCAGCCTACGTCAGCGACAGTCTGGGCAACGGTCTGCTCATTGTGGGCGACAGTCTGAACATGAACTTCGAACAGACCGACCGTGGCATTGTGCTCTCAGTCAACGCAGCAGTCAGCGGGTTGAGTCCTAAGTTCTCGCGTACCGCTTTTCCCATTATCTCCAAAGAAGTGGGTACCATCAGCGGGCACTTCCACATCTATCCCATTGCTGCAGGGCGCATTCCCGTCTCTATCCAGCGTCTGTTTGCCTATGCGTCAACAGTTCCGCCTCCATTTCGTCCCTTTATGACGAGCTATGATACTTATCGTATGAGATACAGGGATATTACAACAAAAGTGAGCAAATATGTAGATAATGATGCTTGGCAACAAAAAAGACGGTGATTTGCAACAAAAGAACACATGCGTATGAGAGTTGTTTTGTACTTTTGCAGCATCAATCTGAAAACAATTAGTATTCATGACAAAAAAAACGATTCTTTTGACTCTTGCATTGCTGACAGGACTTGTAGCAAGTGCTCGTGAACGTGTCAATTTCGACAAGGGCTGGCGGTTCATCCTTGGTGACAAGGTGGAGATGGCGCAGCCGCAGTATAACGATAAAGACTGGCGCATGCTGGACTTGCCCCATGACTGGGCACGAGAGGGCGACTTCTCGGCAGGCCATCCTAGTGGTGCCGGTGGTGGTGCGTTGCCTGGCGGAATTGGGTGGTATAGGAAAATGTTTGATGTAAGAGGTAAGAAGGAAGACAAATACTTCCTGGAGTTCGACGGTGTGTATATGAACAGCACAGTATATGTCAATGGAAAGGAAGTTGGCCATCGCCCTTACGGTTACAGTACATTTGAGTACGACATCACTCCCTACGTGAAAGAGGGCGAGAATGTGGTGGCGGTGCGTGTGGATAACAGCGACCAGCCCAACTCGCGCTGGTACTCGGGTTGCGGCATCTACCGCCATGTGTGGTTGACGAAGACGAACGCCGTGCATGTGAAGCACTGGGGCGTCTTTGCCAATGCCAGCGTGGCGAAAGGCAAGGGCAAACTCAATATTGAGGTGGATATCGAGGGCCAAGGAACAGTAGAAAACATGCTGATTGATCCTAACGGGAAAACTATTGGGCACAGTAAGGGCGCAAAATCGACCATCACGGTTAGCAAACCCATGCTATGGTCTATCGAGACCCCTAATAATTATACGGTAAGGACAGAAGTAAAAGTGGGCGGCAATATTGTGGATACCTACGAGACCACAACGGGCTTCCGCGACTTCAAGTTCGATGCCAAGACGGGGTTCTGGCTCAACGGTAAGAACTTCAAGCTGAACGGTGTCTGCGAACATCACGACTTCGGTAGTTTGGGAGCAGCCCTCCACGAGGATGCCCTGCACCGCAAGCTGATGAAACTGAAGGCGATGGGTGTGAATGCCATCCGCTCTTCTCATAATCCTCCAGCTCCTGAGTTACTGAATATGTGCGACACGATGGGGCTCATCGTGATGGACGAGAGTTTCGACATGTGGCGCCGCCGCAAGACCGCAGGCGACTATGCCCGATTCTTCGATGAGTGGCATGAGCGCGACCTGACCGACCTCATCCTGCG
>CADBSN010000165.1 GCA_902797255.1 uncultured Bacteroidales bacterium
GTCACAAGTTCTGTGATGCCTCGCTTGACAAGTTTCTTGGTGAGTTTGGGGTCTTCGAGTTGGTCGCAGATAGCCACCCGCTTTCCTGCCCGGATGAGTTTGGGCAGATAGGTGTCAAGGGCGTGATGGGGAAATCCCGCCATCTCGTCGCCCTTGTTGTAACCATTGTTACGATGGGTCAGGGTGATACCCAGTATCTTAGCTGCCGTGACGGCATCTTCGCAATAGGTCTCGTAGAAGTCACCACAACGAAACAGCAGCACAGCATCGGGATGCTTTGCTTTCAAGTCGAAAAACTGCTTCATCATCGGGGTGAGTTCCCCATCTTTCTTTGCCATTTCGGTTGTTCTGTGTATTGATGTTGCAAAATTACGAAGAAAAACCGAACTGACAAAATAATCCTTAAAAAAACCGCCTTGCGCAGTCTTTCGATACGCAAGGCGGAATATTCATTTCTCCCAAAATGGGTAGGGGACTCTTACTTCACAACGAACTTCTTGCCATCCTGGATGTAAATACCCTTCTGGACTTTCTCCACACGCTGGCCTGCAAGGTTAAAGATGGGAGCTTCGTTCATGTTGACAATCTTGGCAGTAGAAATGCCTGTAGCCGCATCGACAATAGCATTGATCTCCTTGGTATCCTCATTAAAGGTAACTGTCACAGTAGAATTGTCCTGTTCGACAGTCAGCTGATAGTTACTGCTTGGATAATTAATATCCCAGGACTTATCAGCACGCACCTTGAATTCATAATCGCCAGCAGCTACATCTGTGACAACAGCGGTGTAAAGTCCGTCATCACCTTTCACCATCTCAACATCGTCATCCCAACTACCTACAAGAGTACCAACAAGTCCATACGTATGTTCTACAGCACTGGCAGAACCTGTCTTCACAGGCACAGCGTCAATATCCTTAGTAGAAGCATTGAAGGAGATAGTCACCGTATAAGTAGCCGTCTCGTCAACAGTCACGACATAGTTACTGCTTGGATAGGCCTCGTCCCAACTATGGTTCTTCACCACCTTAAACTCATATTGTGTACCTTTCTCCAACACGACACCCTCCTTCACATAAGTAAAGTTAACACCGTCTGTCGAGGTCATGTCAGCACTTTCATCTGAAGGATCCCATGATTTATCCACCAAAGGAAGTGTTCCTGCAACTGTCCAAGTGTCTGTAGTATATTCGTAGGATACAAGTTCATTATTATAGTCGAACTCATAGGTGTCCTTATACTTCTTCATCACACCCTTTACAATAACCTTTGCACCGACCTTAATGTCATCTATTGATTCAAAATCGGCACCATCAATACCCTTACCACTATAGCACTCAAACTGAGCAGACTCTGTGGTACCATCATCGGAAATCCAGTAGTCAATAGACTTATAAGAGTCCTTAAATTGATCCACCTGCGAAACAATACCCTTTATATAAACGGTCTCCGACAGACTTTCACCTGCTTCGATAAGTTCAATAGCCTGAGCAACAGTATAGGCTGTCTCCGCGGTATTCTCGATATGCTTAGGCTCTGGAGTATCACCTGACGTACCCTTCTTCCAGATAAGAATCTGCGATACCTGGTTATTGTTATCATTGGTATTCTTAATGACATAAACGGTACCAGCAGCTTGTTTTCCTTCAGCAATTTTGAAAATAGCAGTTTCTTTTGCACCTGTTACTTCCGTACTAACTGCCTCGTCGCCCACAAAAATATTGAAGGTGACTTTACCAGAAGCACCACTGGCTCCAACAACATCAATACGCTCTACATCAAAATCGAATGCAGGAAGAGTGATGGTTGCATCCTTCTTACCAAAAAGAAGAACCTTCGTGTCAGAGAACCAACGGGTATAGTTGGATGTTGTAACAACGATTGTTTTCCCATCATAAGTAAACTCTCCCGTCTCTTCCAGTTTTTCTGTTGGCAAACCCCAAGGGTTACTCTCATCAGAAAAATCAAACGTCACTTCCTGTGCAAAAGAATTGCCACAGAACACAGCCAACAAGGCTACTAACGGATAACGTAAAAATTTTTTCATAAGCATTTATGTTTTAGTTGTTAAATAAATAATATCAAGTGCAAAGATACAAAGTTTTTCTGATTCAACAATGAATTTTGGGTATGTTTTTTCGCTTATTTAGAAAAAATAAACTACCTTTGCAATCTAAAGAATATAAATAACAAGAAAACTTATGAATCATTCTCGTATGTTTCTCATTTTGGCGGCATCCGTATCATTGTTCATACATAGCTTTGCCCAAGGTCCAAATGATTCTGGCACTTATTATTTAAATGCTGACGGTAAAAAGGGTGCAGAGTTAAAGACTGCGCTTTGCGACATCATCTATAATCGCAATGAAGGGGGCGACCTCAAAACGGCCTATAACGCACTTTGGACACACTTTAGAACCACAGATGCACGCCCCAACGGTACGGTCTGGGATATGTATTCGACTAAAACAGAGTTTGAATTCGGCACCCATCAGGATAAAGGTAGCGGAGGAAATAAAGAGGGACAATTCTATAATCGTGAGCACTCTTTCCCTAATAGTTGGTTTGGTGGCAAAGTGATGCCTATGTACACCGACTTACATCACATGTATCCTACTGATAAGATGGTGAACAACAAACGAGGCAACAACCCGTTTGGCGAAACTGATGGCGAATCATTTATATCTGCCAACAATTTCAGCAAATTAGGAAAAAGCACCGTCGAGGGATATACTGGTATCGTTTTCGAACCTAACGATGAATATAAAGGCGACTTTGCACGTA
>CADBSN010000166.1 GCA_902797255.1 uncultured Bacteroidales bacterium
ACTGAACTGAACGAGATGCAGCAACACGCCGCCGAAGCCATCACAGGCTCCGACGGTGATGTTGTTTTACTCTCACCTACAGGAACAGGAAAGACATTGGCCTACCTGCTGCCGCTCGTCCAATTGATTGAAAGTCAACTGTCAACTCTAAACTCTCAACTTTCAACTGATGTTCTGGCCCTTGTCATCACCCCTGGTCGTGAACTGGCGTTGCAGTCGGCTGAAGTGCTGAAAAGTATGGGATGCGGACTTCGTGGCACAGCTTGTTATGGCGGTCGTCCGACGATGGACGAGCACAAGGTGCTGAAAGAAGTCAAGCCCCAGATTGTATTTGGCACCCCTGGCCGTCTGAACGACCACTTGGACAAAGACAACATCTCGCGCTACAACATCCGCTACTTGGTGATCGACGAGTTCGACAAATGTCTGGAAATGGGTTTCCAGGCCGAGATGTCGAAACTCATCAAAAGTCTGCCGGGCCTGCAACGTCGCATCCTGCTGTCAGCCACCAATGCCGAACAGATTCCGCAATTCGTCAACATGGCCAAGAAGGGGACACTTGTCGACTTCCTGCCTGATGATGAACAAACATCAGAGCGCGTGACGCTCTATGAGGTATACAGCCCTCAGAAAGACAAGCTGGAGACGCTACGCAGCCTGCTGCTGTCTGTGGGCGACGAGAGCAGCATCGTATTCCTAAACTATCGTGACTCTGTGGAGCGTGTCAACGAATACCTGCGCAAACAAGGCTTTACGACAAGCCACTTTCATGGTGGTATGGAACAGCGCCAGCGTGAGGATATGCTCTACAAGTTCAGCAACGGCTCTGCCAACGTGCTCGTAGCTACCGACTTGGCATCGCGAGGTCTCGATATCCCCGACATCCAGAACGTCATCCACTACCATCTGCCTGAAAGCGAAGAAGGCTACATCCACCGTGTAGGACGCACGGCCCGCTGGGATGCCATTGGTCGTACCTTCTTCATCCTCAACAGCGAAGAACACATTCCCGACTACGTGGATGGCGATGTCGAAAGCTATACACCATCACCTAACACTAATCACCCATCACCCCCTCGCATGTCCACCCTCTATATTGGCAAGGGCAAGAAGGATAAGCTGTCAAAAGGTGACATCGTCGGATTCCTCTGTAAGAAGGGAGGTCTGGAATCCGCAGAGATTGGTCGCATCGACGTGAAGGATCGCTACACCTATGTCGCCATCCGTCGTGAGAAGCTCCAACAGGTGCTCCGTCTCACCAAGGGTGAGAAGATTAAAAGCATCCGCACCATTATAGAACCCGTAAAATAGCACTTACATTTTTGTTTACTTCTTTGCAAAAGTGTGCAAATAACGCCCTGCACACTTTTGCAAACCATTTTTCTTGGAGGTTAGATAATTATTTCGTAACTTTGCATCACGAAAAATCATAAAATCGGAAATCGTTAAATTCTAAATGACTATGATACTGACCAACCGCGAGTTATTCCTGCTCATCATCTGTACAGTGTTCTATATTACCTTATTTATAGTGGTGATGCAGAACAGCCGTCGAAAGATACAACTGTTGCAGAGCCGACTTGACAACATTCATGCCATGCAGAAGATGGCTGTCATTGAGCCTCGTCAAGATGTGAGCACACTCTTCTCGTCGCCAGTCTATCTACGCATCAAGAAGAATCTCGCAGAAGGACGAAGTCTTGCTGAAAGTGACTGGGGAGAACTGGCCGAATCGGTGAACAATGTCTATAACGGATTCTCGGAAAAGCTGTATAGCCTCTATAACATGAGCGACCAGGACTACCGTGTCAGCCTGCTGATCAAGATACGCATCCAACCCAAGGATATCGCCACGCTGACAGCCCACTCGAAAGAGAGCGTCGCCTCTACCCGTAGCCGCCTCTATCAGAAGGTGTTTGGCAAGAAGGGATCGACAAAGGACTGGGATGACTTTGTGCTTTCGATTTAACGAAAATAGCGAAATAACAATATTAAAAATAGCGAAATAACGATATAACGTTATAACGATATTACGAGAATAATTAAAAATAACAAGAACTATGATTGAGTACATTTTAGCAAACATGTGGCAGGTATGGGCCGTCATTGCCGTCATCTGCCTGATTCTGGAGCTTTCATCGGGTGATTTCTTCATCATCTGCTTCTCCATTGGAGCCGTGTTCGCCATCATTGGGGCAATCGTCGGTTTGAACGTCTACTGGCAAATATTCATCTTTGCCGTCTTCTCATTGCTCAGCGTACTGTTTGTGAGACCTGTAGCCCTGCGGTGGCTGCACAAGAACGACCCCAACCGCGCCTCAAATGCTGATGCCCTAATAGGTCGTACGGGCAAGGTGACTGAGGCTATTTCTGTAGGTGGCAATGGCTATGTACAGATTGACGGAGACATGTGGAAAGCCGTGAGTGCAACTGACATTCCAGTTGGAACCACAGTTCGCGTCATCGGACGTGAGAGCACAATCGTTACTGTCGAAACTTTATAGTCATTATATCGTAATATCGGAATAACGGAATAACGAATTTTCTAATTAACCAATTTAACAAATAAAATTATGGACATTATGAGTTATGTATTAATCGCCATCGTCGTACTGGTAATCATCTTCGCCAAAATGGCACTTGTGATTATTCCACAATCAGAAACCAGAATCATAGAGCGTCTGGGACGTTACTACGCCACGCTGAATCCGGGTATCAATATCATCATCCCCTTTATCGACAGGGCCAAAGAGATTGTGGTGCTGGCTCGTGGACGTTATTCTTACTCGAACAGCATTGACCTCCGCGAACAAGTATACGATTTCCCGTCACAAAACGTGATTACCAAGGATAATATCCAAATGGAAATCAACGCACTACTCTACTTCCAGATTGTAGACCCTTTCAAGGCAACCTACGAAATCAGTAATCTGCCCAATGCCATTGAGAAACTGACGCAGACCACCCTGCGTAACATTATCGGCGAGCTGGAGCTGGATGAGACGCTGACCTCGCGTGACACCATCAACAAGAAACTGAGCGCCGTGCTGGACGATGCTACTGACAAATGGGGCGTGAAGGTGAATCGCGTGGAGCTGCAGGACATCACGCCTCCCGACTCCGTGCTGACGGCGATGGAGAAGCAGATGCAGGCTGAGCGCAATAAGCGCGCTCAGATTCTGACTTCCGAGGGACAGAAGGCTGCTGAGATTTTGGCATCGGAAGGTGAGAAGACTGCCATCGTGAACAAGGCTGAGGCTGCCAAGCAGCAGGCAATCCTGGAGGCAGAAGGCGAGGCCATGGCACGTATTCGCAAGGCAGAGGCGGAAGCCCAAGCCATTGAACTGATTACACAGGCCGTGGGTAAGTCGACCAATCCTGCCAACTATCTGTTGGCACAGAAATACATACAGATGATGCAGGAGCTGGCCGAAGGCGAGAAGACCAAGACCGTTTACCTGCCTTACGAGGCCACCAACCTGCTAGGCAGCATAGGCGGCATCAAGGAACTGTTCAAGGAGCAGGGATAACCTTTCAAGGGTACACGTCTTCAGTCGGCGTGACCTCGTTCTTTGACTTCTATCCATGAGGTTAAAAATAATTAAAGCGGGGGCAAAAACTCCCGCTTCTTCATCTCTAACTCCCAACTCTTTCGTACCTTTGCATCCAATTATGGAAAAAGAACTAAAAGCCTCCATTGGTCGTGAGGCACGCGACTATGTCATGATCACCATTGCCATGCTCAGCTATTGTATCGGCTGGGCGGTGTTCTTGTTGCCTAACAATATCACCACGGGCGGCGTGGCTGGTGTGACCAGCATCCTCTATTGGGCTACGGGCATACCTGTTCAGTTCTCCTATTTCGTAATCAATGCCGTGCTGCTGCTGTTCGCCCTGCGGATTCTGGGGTGGAAATTCTGCGTGAAGACCGTCTATGCGGTCAGTGTGCTCACTGTTTCCGTGGGTGTTGCCACGGCCAGCTACCACGGCCATCTGCTCAGTGACCAGCCCTTCATGGCAGCTATCATCGGCTCGGTGTTCTGCGGCTGTGGAGTGGGATTGGGCTTGGCCAACAATGGTTCAACGGGCGGCACCGACATCATTGCTGCCATTGTGAATAAGTATCGTGATGTGTCGCTGGGACGTGTCATCCTGATTTGTGATGTCATTATTATCTCCAGCTCCTATTTTGTGCTGAAGGACTGGGAGAAAGTCATCTATGGCTACGTGGTGCTCTACGTCACTGCCTTCTGTATAGACCAGGTGGTGAACAGCATGCGCCGCTCCGTTCAGTTCTTCATTATCAGCGACAAGTATCAGGAGATAGGCCAGCGCATCAACCGTGAGCCGCATCGCGGCTGCACCACCATTGATGCCCATGGCTTCTACAGCGGCAAGGAGGTGAAGATGCTCTTCGTGTTGGCTAAGAGGCGCCAGAGCGACGTCATCTTCCGCATCATCAATGAGATTGACCCCAGTGCCTTTGTCTCGCAGAGCG
>CADBSN010000167.1 GCA_902797255.1 uncultured Bacteroidales bacterium
ATCAACGAGAAGCGCAAATACCAGGGCTTAGAGCCGATGAATGCTGCTGAGTTCCTGAAGCTTCAGCGTGAGAAGCGTAAGATTGTAGAGCTTGACTCTAAGCTGGCTAACCGCTCTGTCAATGAGGGCTTCAGTGGTGGTGAGAAGAAGCGCAACGAGATTTTCCAGATGGCGATGTTGGAGCCGAAGCTGAGCATCCTCGATGAGACCGATTCTGGTCTTGATGTCGATGCGATGCGTATCGTGGCTGAGGGCGTTAACAAGTTGCAGACACCAGAGACATCGTGCATCGTCATCACCCACTACGACCGTCTGTTGGAGATGATTCGTCCGCAGTTTGTGCATGTGCTCTACAAGGGTCGCATCGTCAAGACGGGTGGCCCAGACCTGGCTGTGCAGATTCAGGAGCACGGCTACGATTGGATAAAGGAAGAAATCGGAGAAGAGTAATGGGTAGCGAACAACAATATATAGAACTCTACGAGCAGGCTCGGCAGATGATTTTCGATCATGCGCCAGAGGCGATGAATGCCGTGCGCGATGAGGCCTTTGAGAACTTTGTGGCTCAAGACTTCCCATCGAAAAAGGTCGAGCGCTATAAATACACCGATTTGCAGAAGCTCTTTGCACCCGACTATGGTGTGAATCTGAATCGTCTCGAGATACCTGTAGACCCTTATCAGGCTTTCCGTTGCGATGTGCCTAACCTCTCGACGAGTCTCTATTTCGTAGTGAACGATATGTTCTATCGTGATGATAAGCCTAAGGGACATCTGCCCGAAGGTGTGGTGATTGGCTCATTGCGCGATAATCCTGCGCTCGTGACGAAGTACTATTCGAAGTTGGCTAAGACGAATGAGGATGCTGTCACGGCACTGAACACAATGTTGGCACAAGACGGCTTGTTGGTTTATGTGCCCAAGAACGTCAAGGTTGATCGTGCCATTCAGGTTATCAATATCCTGAAGGCGACGCCCGGCAATGCCCTGCGACAGGTGCCTGACCTGATGGTTAATCGTCGTGTACTCATTGTGCTCGAAGAAGGGGCTGAGATAAAGATGTTGTTCTGCGACCATGCTGCTGATGACAAGAATTTCCTTGCCACACAAGTCATTGAGGCCTATGTGGGCGACAATGCCTCGTTGGATTTGTATTGTCTTGAAGAGACGCATGCCAAGAATGTCCGCGTGAGCAATGTCTACATCGACCAGCAGCGTGACAGTCGTGTGAACCATAACGTGATAACCTTGCATAATGGCACGACGCGCAACAAGCTGGATCTCACTTTCTCGGGCGAGGGTGCCGAGTGCCAGTGCTTTGGTTGTGTGATTGCTGATAAGCAGCAGCACGTCGACAATAATACGCTGATTGTCCATAAGGTGCCCCACTGCACTTCGAACGAGCTCTATAAATATGTGCTCGACGATAAGGCCACGGGTGCCTTTGCGGGTCGCGTGTTGGTAGAACATGGCGCTCAGAAGACGGCTTCTCAGATGACGAACCAGAACCTCACGGCTACAAAGGAAGCCCGCATGTACACACAGCCGATGCTGGAGATTTATGCTGACGATGTGAAGTGTGCGCACGGCTCTACGGTAGGTCAGCTCAACGATGCCGCCTTGTTCTACATGCGTCAGCGAGGTATTTCCCTTGACGAGGCTAAGTTGTTGCTCCAGAATGCATTCATCAATGAGGTCATCGACCACATGCAACTTGAACCCCTCCGCGACCGTCTTCACTATCTGGTGGAAAAGCGCTTCCGTGGAGAACTCAATAAGTGTGAAGGCTGCAAACTCTGCAAATAATCAACATGTTAACAGCAAGACTAAACTATCTCCTTACCTTAACGCTGCTGTTGCCCACATTGGCGATGGCGTCACCCGATTTTGCAACAGTAGCAAGATGTTCTGAAGTCAGAATCGAAGTCGAACAGATGCCTGACTTGAATATCCCCCGCTCTGGTCATCAGACGTTTTGTGTGAATGGCGAACTGACAGTGGCGGGAGGGCATACTGATGGATTTGTGCCAACCCCAACTGCTGAATACTATAAGGATGGCGAGTGGCATACCCTTCAGATGACATATCCCCATGACTTTGGCTTTTCTGTGGTGCTTAGTTCTGGAAAGGTGATGCTTGGAGGCGGATGTGATCAGCCCATTGGCATCGGACAGACCTACCTCACAGAAACATACGACCCGCAGACTCATACCTTCAACGGGTATTGTAGCATGCAGCGGAAACGTGCAGGTGTTTCTGCCTTTGAACTCGATAACGGAAAGATAGTTGTTGCTGGCAACTGGTATTTTACTGATGGCATAGAGGTTTTTCAGGATAAAACAGGTACTCAGGCTGATTACAATGGCAAACGGCTCTTTACTTATGTTAAGGATGCTTCAGTAGAGCGCAGCAAACCCTACATCTTCCGTATCGCTGACGATGATGCTATTATCTTTGGAGGTTATGACGTGAAAGGCGATACCATCAGGAATGTTGTAGCCGATCGTCTGAAGGGCGACTCTATCCACATTCCATTGTTCAAAGACTGGTGGCCCATAGGCTCGGATCATTTCCGCAGTTCTGAAAATGCCGTTGGCGATGAAAACAAAGGTGTATTTTCCTATTTGTTTGCTGTTGAGAATCGTGAAGGTCAGGTAGCCATCGCAAAGGTCGATAATGGCGTGTTCTCATTGTTGCCAACTGCTTGTCCTGTTCCGATGCAGAGTCATGGAGAGAACATCTGGTATATCAGTTCCATCATTGCTGACAAGAAGGCAGGGCGGGCTTATTTATTAGGACTGAGTCGCAATTTCCCCACTGCACCTGAAAAGTCTTGGCGCTGGTATGTGCTCTCTATCGACTATACGAAGCAGCCTGCAGCTTTAACTCTCTATTATACAGATCCATTGCCCGATTTTAATCTCAATACACCTATTCTGACTGATGAAGGTAACCTGCTCATTGCTGGAGGCCTTTATCATAGTAGTAATTTCACACCGTCTAAACGTGTGCTTCTGCTGCGAGTCGGACAAGAACCCATTGCTGCTGAGAGTAGCAGCAATAGCCTTCAGCAAGTTACTTCGCTGATTCTTATTGCGCTGATATTTCTTGCTTTCCTTATATACCTATTTATATTTATGAGGAAACATAGCAAGTGTCAGGTGGACGAGTCGTTTGATTCCGTTCAGGATCAAGACCCTGTTGCTGTGATTCCTGATGAAGTGTCTGCACAACTGATGGAGCGTATCTACGAGGTGATGGAAACACAGAAACTCTATCAGGACAGCAATTTGAAGGTCACAGACCTTGCTGCTGCCCTTGGCACTAACCGTCGAGCTGTTTCCGATTGTATCAACTCACAGAAGGGTTGTAACTTCACTCAGTTCGTCAACATCTATCGCGTAGACCACGCCAAGCGTGCTATGCTTCAGAAAAAAAAAAAAAAGGTGTTCGACA
>CADBSN010000168.1 GCA_902797255.1 uncultured Bacteroidales bacterium
GCACCATACGGGAATCTTCAAATGGTGGAGATATTTTTATAAGTGGCACGTTCCATGTCAGTAAAGAAGGCTCTGTTTTGGATGGAAGTACTTATAAAGAGAAGAACTCAGATGGGGATACAAGAACCTATAAGAGCGATGGAGATACTTTCAACTTCAAATTCTGGATAGACGGAGAGGAAGGGAAAATCGAATAATCTCTTCATCGCACGAAATCAAGATGGTTCTCTTGATCACAACAGCGGGAGCGGCAGCAATGTCGCTCCCGACTGATTTTAAAGAAAGACTTAACTGACAATTGAAAAACTCTTAACTGGTTTTTTAATGAAGCTTAACTGGAATTGTTTTGGTGCAGTCCTGCATTTGTTATTTCGCGTCCTGCAATATATATTCCACGACCTGCAATATATGTTGCACGACCTGCAATATAAATCCACGTGCGTAAACGTAAAAAACGCTTCGGAGTGGAAACATTTGTAGAACTGATCGTAAACAATTGTAGGACTGATAGAAAAGCACAAATTAACTTACGGATGATCATTTGTTAGTCGATAGTGACGATTTGTAAGTCCTTTTAAGAGTATTATTGCTATTTTTGCAGCGTATATGTCTACGCCGCAAAAACAATTAAACAACAATATTCATTAAAAAGGAACGATTATGAAAGTAAAGTTTACCATCCTTTCATTCCTGCTTGCCTTTGCTGCTACGGCGACGTGGGCGCAGGGAGTAACCAAACGCCTTGTGCTATGGCAGAAAAGTGGCGAGAAGGTCTACTTTGACCTTAACGACATGCCTGAGACGACATTTGAGAATGGCATGCTTGTCATCAAGACCAATAACGCCTCAGTGCAGTATCATCTGGAGAACATACTCCGTTATACCTTTGAGTGTACAGGTAATACGGGTATCAACTTTCAACCCTCTGAGCGCAGTATCAGCATCTCTCAGAACGGTGATGAGGTAACTATGCGAAATCTTAGTGAGGGTACAACAGTAACTGTCTATGCTGCCAACGGCACCTTGCTAGAGCAGCGCACCGTCAGTGGGCGTAGTCCGCTTACTCTCTCCGTCGCCCAGCGTCCTGCTGGTGTTTATATCGTGAAAGCTGGAAATGAAACCATTAAACTGATGAAGCAATGAGACACCTTATTAAATATATGGTCAGCTTCGCGCTGACTTTGATAGTAGTCTTGCCCATACAGGCACAGACAGAGAGTCAAGCCTTCTACATCTATCAGAACGATGGTCACTTCGATGGCTTTTTCTACGATGAAATCGAGAAAATGTCGTTCTCGTTCCTTGACACCCTTGGTGTGGAGCACGACGAAATTGTCAGTCAGGAGATCGTTACAGCCGACTCCACGTATCGCATCATGCTCTCTGCCATCGACTCTATAGGTTTCGTCCAGCCACCAATAGAATTGAATGGCGGGATTCGAAATATGCGCGAAGAGGGAATGACAGATTACATTGCTTCTATAGACGACGAATCTTTGATTATTGTATTCTATGGGGATATGCCGATAAATTTGCGTCCAAAAGTGGGTGAAACCCTTGTCGACTTCGATCTTGAACAAGGCTTTGGAGGAAAAGTAGCTTCCGTCAAAGATGTTGACGGTGAGATTTTTGTCCAATGCGACCCGCTGACAAGCCTGAAAGATGTCTTCCGCCGTTTTGTCTGCGTA
The DNA here is from genome assembly GCA_902797255.1 of uncultured Bacteroidales bacterium. Classification (GTDB taxonomy): domain Bacteria; phylum Bacteroidota; class Bacteroidia; order Bacteroidales; family Bacteroidaceae; genus Colivivens. Next base: position 1,689 of record CADBSN010000168.1, read on the forward strand.
GAGGAATATGGCCATAACTCCCAGGGTGAACTGGTCCGCAGGCGAGTGGCAGGCATGCCACAACTGACACGTGGCAAGTGGGATAAATCTCCCAAGAGAGCCAGCGAGGACTTTGACTTCAGCCTGTTCGACATCAACTTTGGTGGACATATCCCTGTTGGAATCGAGGGACAAATCACAATGTCTTTTGACATCAATGCCCATGTGGCAACAACGCTGAAAGGCAGCTACAATATCAACTATATCGATCCTATCTACATCGGACTCCTCTTCACAAGCGACGTCAGCTTTGGTCTTGGTGTAACCATCGATGGTAAGTTGGCAGATTTGATAGATTTTAGTACCGACTTTATACCTGGACTCCCCATTCCTGCGGCTGCACCTATTTTCGAGATTCGTAACATACCAGGTTTGTTTGCCCGTGGTGAGGCACACATGAAGTTCACAGCAGGACTTGTAGACGTGCCTTTGTCGCAAGTATGGCATAAGCTTGAATTCAATGATGACTGGATTCCATCGTTTACCTATGGTAATAATCCTGGAGCCTCCAAGCCTGAGCAAAAGATTCAA
>CADBSN010000169.1 GCA_902797255.1 uncultured Bacteroidales bacterium
CCCGCTGTTACCTTCTTGGGCATGATTTTACGCATATAATGTTCTGCCGTATCAGGGCGGTTGTAGACAGGAATCACCCGTGAGAACAGGTTGTGGTATTCTCGATAGTTCCTCCGCATTCCCTGTGGGTCAATCGAGGTGAAGATGTTGTGTTCGTCGTCCTTCATGAGCAGATCATCCTTTGCGTTTTCCAGTTGTTGCCTGAGCGTACCATCTCTCTTTTCTGGTATCGGAATCTCCGACGATTTCACCAATCGGCTGAAAACCGTATATCCGTTTTTATTCAGATATTCCGACAATGGTTGCTTGTGATCCCAGATCAGTTCTTTTTCAGAAAGTATCGTGGTTGATTGGTTTTCCGACATTCCCCTTAATGAGAACCATGGACGTGTATAGTCGAAGCCGAAGTTCAGCATCCACTTGGTATAGGCGCGTATCTCGTAGAAGCCTGCGAATGCAGAATCGGAGATAGCAAACTGCCCGTTCGTCTGTCCGCTATTATCGATGGTCAATTGCTGGCGTTCCACCAGATAACCCTGTTCGTTCAGCAATTCCACATAGAGAATCTTACTGAGAGGTTGTGGACTGTTGTCATCAGCCAATACTACATAGGCTTTGTACCAGATGGTGTCACCTTGGAAGTAGCAGTTATTGTCGAAATGCAGATACACTTTCTCCTGCACGGGTAACACCTTTGGCGGTTTCTTGTCAGGAACTGCTGCATACATGACAAACATCGTTTGCCATAAAAGCAACAAAATGTACAACTTCTTTCTATCCATGTCTTTAATCTTTGAACTATCAACTTTATTTCTGTGCCCAGTCCTTTTCTTGACGAGGCATATTGCCTGTCGTTTCTGTAATCTCACCAAGATCCTCCTCTTTATATGATTCCATCAATGCCTTGGCCCATGCGTAATGATTGACTTCGGGTTTCACGTGTTCTCCCACAGGTAGTTCTGGGTTAGGAACTGCTGTTGTGGAATCGGAATCCGACTGAGGTGACTCTTTAATCGCAAGGTTGTTCTCCTGAGTTCCTGTTCCCGACTTCCCACTCTTTACTTCTAACTCATTCGTTCGAACTCCCGATTCTCCGCTTCCCATAAACCATACAGCAATCACGCACGCAGCAATTGCCATTGTTGCAGCCGCAGTTTTCCATAGTTTGCGCCGTGTGTTCCTTCGTACCACTTTCTCGTACTCATCGGAATAGTCAGCACTGAATAGGTCGTCATCAGGTTCCTGTCGGAATCCTGTCAGCATAAGCAGCAGGGCTTGTTCTTCTGCCGAACGCTCTGCACTTGGTTTGCTTTCCAACAGCAGTCTGAGTTGCTGGGTCTCTTGCGGTGAATTCTCACCAGCCAGATATTTTTCAATTAATGCTCGTTCCATTGAGTCAAAAGTTTTAATAATTTATTTCTTGCTGCGGACAGCATGCTTCTTACCGAACGTATTTGTATTCCTGTTATGATTGCTATTTCTTTCGTATTGAGGTCGTCTTGTTGTACCATCTTCACCAATCTGCGCTCCGTTTTCGTTAGTGTACCGATTGCCTTTTCAAGCATTGCCTGATACTCTTCGGCTTTCATGCATGTATCGGGTTGCACGTTGTCTTCAATCGTCATGTTCTCGTTGATGGAAAGTTCGACCCTTTCTTTCCGTCGTCGTAGCATGCTCACACACAGGTTCTTGGTCGCTGTGATGGCTATCTTCTCTGCTTCTGTCGGATTCAGTTCTCCTCCTCTTATCCACAACTTCATCAACACCTCTTGCACCACATCTTCCGCATCTTCTGAGTTTTGGAAGAACCTGTAGGCGATTTTCTTCAATTTTGGCCGAATCCGGTGAACGATATATTCGTATTCTTCAAGTGTCATCTCTCTTGTTTATTAGTCTGCTCGTTTGCTTGTCTTGTTCATATATTTTACATCCTTCTCATAATACTTCACTTCTCCGTTGTCATAATCCTTGATGATTTCCCAGTCGGTAGGAATACAGAGTGTTCCGTTGGTGTATAATATCAATATGTGGTAGTAGCCCTTGCTGAATACCGTAAATACGGTGAAGCTCTCGCTGTTATCTACAGTTGTCGTTGTGTTGCTCGATAGGAACGGGAAGGTGCTGATATAGTCGTTCTGACGTGGATTGAACATGCTGAACGCTTCGTTGGGATGTTGGGATATATAGTCCTTCGTCGTTTTTCGAAGTTGATCCAATGCGGTTAGAGCAATATCTTCTGAATGAATGATGTAGTGTATGCCATATGTCTCTCCTGAAGCTTGTTCTCCGTCACCTTTGACGAAGAATTCATCCTCTTTGGCAGCATAATTATCTTGTTTGTAATGCACCTTGCGCATGTTGATTCCCTTTTGGCTTACCACCGGTTTGATGGCATTACAGTAGGCTTCTGTGTTGAAAGTCTTTGTCGCTTTGGCAAGTGTGTCAAGCACGCACTTATAGGTTAGGGTGCCACGTGCCAGTCTCATCGGTTCTGTCAGTTCTTCCAATTCTTCTTTGTTAGGATGTGTTGCAATGTATTCCATATTGATACTTTCCAATCCGCCTGTTGCCCAATATCGGTCGCCGATGTTGATCATGTGGTTACGATAGGGTAGATTTCCTGTACCTGGTTTTAGGAACATGGCGTAGTTGATGGTATCGTGTCGGCCACTATGCGTTTCCCATTTGTGAATCGACTCCGCGTTCTGTGACAACTCGTCCAACGTCTGCCGAGTCCTTCTCAGTATCTGATTATGCCCTATGGCATTCGATGTCTCCCACGACTGTCCATCTAAGTAGAAGGTGATTCGTGCTTCGAAACACAATCCGTCGTGACTGCTGTTGTATATACTCTCGGTCATCGTCAGGTCCTGATAGTTGTAGGCATATTTCAGAGTATAGAAGGTGTTGAGTAGATTCTCGACCTGCGAATCGATTTGCGACCACAGGGGTGAACTACAGCCTAACAGAAGTGATATGATGATGCCTTTGAGTATTGTCATACACATCGTTATTCGTTAATAATAAATTTCCCATCCTCTGTCATTCCCTCTGCGGAGATGAACATAGATGTGCATGAAGAGTTGTTGTAGAACTCGATTGTA